>JBKBVM010000192.1:0-3160 GCA_046289555.1 bacterium | reverse complement strand
TGTCCTGGCCATGCGCCGTCGCGCGGCTTCCTGGCGCTGTTCGTACTCCTCCCGCGGGATCCCCAAAGCCTAACGGGCCGCCTCGAGGGTTTCCGCCACCGCCTGCAACGCCTCGTCCAGCACCGCGCAGGCGCGCTCTATGTGCTGCCGTTCCACGAGGAGGGGAGGGGCCAGCCGCACCACCTCAGGACGGTTGAGGGAGAAGAAGAAGATCACCCCGCGGGCGATGGCCTCCGCGGACGCCAGCAGCGCCACGTCCGGGTCGGTGAACTCCACGCCCACCAACAGCCCCTTGCCCCGCACGTCCCGCACCCAGCGCGGGTGACGGGCGGCTACCTCGCGCAGCCCGGCCAGCAGCACCTCGCCCATGCGGGCCGCGCGTTCGGGCAGGTTCTCCTCCACCAGCACCCTCAGGGTGGCCACACCTGCAGCACAGGCCGCGGGGTTGCCGCCGAAGGTGGAGGAGTGCAGGTACGGGTCCTGGGAGAACGCGTCCCACAGGTGCGGCCGCGCCACGAAGGCCCCGATGGGCATGACCCCACCACCGAGCGCCTTGGCCAGGGTCAGGACGTCGGGTACCACACCCCAGTGCTCGCACGCGAACATGCGGCCGGTCCGCCCCAGGCCGGTCTGCACCTCGTCCACGATCAGGAGGGCTCCCGCGCGGTCGCAGATCTCCCGAACCCTGGGCAGGTAGTCATCGGGCGGCACCCGTACCCCGCCCTCTCCCTGGATGGGCTCCACGATCACCGCGGCCACCTGCTCGTCCACCGCCTCCGCCAGGGCGTCCGCGTCGCCGAAGGGCACGTGGCGGAAGCCGGGTACCAGCGGCTCGAAGGGCTTGCGGTACCTGTCCCGGCCCGTGGCGGAAAGGGCGCCGAACGTCTTGCCGTGGAACGCGCCCTCCGTGGCCACGAAGTGCGGGCGGCCGGTGGCTATCCGGGCCAGCTTCAGCGCGCCCTCCACCGCCTCGGCCCCGCTGTTGCAGAAAAACGAGTACCGCAGGTCTCCCGGAGTGAGCTCCGCCAGCAGGGCGGCCAGCTCTGCCTCGGGCCGCCGGGGCATGGCCCGCACGGACATGGGCATGCGGTGGATCTGCTCCACCACCGCCTGAACCACCCTCGGGTGCCGGTGGCCGAGGGCGAACACCGCCGGCCCCCCGGAGAAGTCCAGGTACTCCCGGCCGTATACGTCCCGCACCACCACCCCCTGGGCCTCCCACTCCACGGTCTCCACCCCGCCGAACCGGTACAGCTTCACCAGTCCGGGGTTTACGAACTCCGCGTACTTGCGCAGGGTGTCTTCCACCAGCTCCTGGGGGTTCGGGACCAACGCTACCCTCCTGACGCCGTGCGGGAGGCAAGGGCCTGCTGCGCCCGCCGCAGGATCTCCCGGGTCTCCTTGTAGCGGACCCTCCGCAGCGCTTCCTCCAGCGGGACCCACTCCACGCCCACAAAGCCCTCCTCGCGCTGCGGGGAAGGTTCCTCGCCGCCCTGCCACTCCAGCAGGTAGTAGTGCACCGTCTTGTCGTAGAAGGTCCGGTCCGGCCGCCAGTAGAACCGGTACCGCTCCTCCCCCAGGTCCGCCACGCGCTTCAGGTTCCGGAGCCCTGTTTCCTCCATGACCTCCCGCAGGGCCACCTGCTCGTCCGTCTCGCCGGCCTCGGTGGTCCCCTTGGGGAGCATCCACCGACCGTTCTCGTGGCGCAGGAGCAGGACCTCCGGCCCGGCGGGTCCCCGTCGGTACACCACGCCGCCCGCGCCGAAGGCCCGCTTCACCTTGTGGGGTTGCTGCCGCGCCATCGCGAGCACCTGTCCGCGTCCGCGTGTCGGGCCTCCGCCGCCCTGCGTCTGTGGAAATCGTCCCCAGGCCAACTAGGCCCCCAGAACCTCGTGGACCAGCTCCGCCACCCGCCTGCCGTCCGCGCGGCCCTGCGCTCTCGCCATCACCCAGCCCACCACACGGCCCGCGTCCCTGGAGCTTGAAGCGCCCGTCTCCTGCACGCCCCGGTGGACCAGGGCCCGCAGCTCCTCATCCGACAGCGGCTGGGGCAGGTACCCCATCAGGACCGCCATCTCCAGCTCCTCGCGCCGGGCCGCCTCCTCCCGGCCGCCGCGGCGGTAGGCCTCGATGGCCTCGCGACGGCGCTTCACCTCCCGGCGCAGGACCTCCTGGACCTCCGCATCGGAGAGAGGCCTGCCCCGCTCGATCTCCGCGTTGTGGATCGCGGCGCGGGCCAGCCGCAGGGTGGACACCCGCACCTCGTCCCGGTTCTTCAACGCCTGCCGCAGGTCTTCCGCCAGCCGATCCGCCAGAGCCATCCAGCCCTCCAAACGAACCGGGCTCCGAACCCTTCGGAGCCCGGCCCTGTCGCCTCGCGGTCCTCGCCGTCAGCGGGCCTTGCGCGCCCGCTTGGCCGCCTTCCGCCTGCGTCGGTCGCTGGGCTTCTCGTAGTGCTCGTGCCGCTTGGCCTCCACGAGAATCCCGGAGCGCTGGACCTGGCGCTTGAACCGGCGGAGGGCGCTGTCCAGCGACTCGTCCTTGCCCACCCGGACGGTAGCCACGTTCACACCTCCTTCCGGCACAGCGCGCGCTGCGTTGATGTTAGGATTGTAACACAGCCTGTCGGCCTCCCCAAACCCGCGCGCCGCCACGGTCCGTGTCACGTCCCAGTAGGTGCCCAGCCCCAATTGTTGGCTTGATCACGCAACGGGAGCCTGCACATGGCTCAGCTCCCGGAGAATCTGCGCCCAATGGCGGTCGGCGTGGGGCCCGCTCAGGACGGGCAAGTGCGCACGCAGCCATGCTGCCGGGTCTCCTTCGCCTGCCCGCACCAGCCGTCGAACCATCCCGCGTACAGCACGCCGTAGCTCCGGCGTCACCGCCATCGGGCCCCCCACCGCCAGCTCCTCACCGTTGGCCCGGGCACTGAGCAGCCGCGCCAGCCGGTCCGCACCCCGCCCACTCCAGCGAGCCCCGTGGCGCTTCATCCGCCGCGCCACTACATGGAACACCGTCGCCTCCGCCGCGCCCAGCCGGGGCGCCTCCCCCCACCCCACAATCCCCTCCCAATGCTCCCGCAGATATCCCCACAGCCGCAGCACTCGCTCACGCTCCCCACCCCGCCGCCTCCGGCTCGCTTGTTGCAGCGCCAACTCCA
>JBKBVM010000191.1:0-3164 GCA_046289555.1 bacterium | reverse complement strand
TGCTATAATCGGGCTGGAAAAGCGGCGTCGGTTCGGAACACGATCGGGAACAGGGTTTTCCTGGAAACGCGGGTCGTGCCCGACCGAGTGGGCTACGGGGGACAGAGCCCCAGGGGTGCGTTGTCCAGGAGGGCCCTGTTCCTCCTTTGTGTGGACGTTCCATGGGGATGCCGGTGGCAGAGGAAAAGCAAACCCGCGCTCGCTTTGAGGCCCTGGTGCGGGAGCACCTGGACGGCCTCTACGGAGCCGCCCTGCGCCTCACCCGCAACCGGCCGGACGCGGAGGACCTGCTGCAGGAGACCCTGCTCAAGGCCTGGCGGTCCTTCCACACCTTCGAGGAGGGGACCAACGCGCGGGCGTGGCTGTTCCGGATCCTCATGAACGCCCACATCGACCGCTACCGCAAGACCGCCAGGGAGCCCGAAACCACCGACGTGGAGGACGTGGGCGACTTCTACCTCTACAGCAAGGTACAGGAGTCGGAGCTGCTGCGCAGGGCGGGCGACCCCGAGAAGCTCCTGGAGCGGGTGATGGAGCACGAGGTCCGCGAGGCGCTGGAGTCCCTGCCGGACCACTTCCGGAGTGTGGTGATCCTGGCAGACCTGCAGGGGTTCTCCTACCGGGAGATCGCGGACATCCTGGGGATCCCCATGGGCACGGTGATGTCCCGGCTGTTCCGAGGCCGGCGGCTGCTGCAGCGGAAGCTGTGGGACTACGTGCGGTCCCACCACCGGATCACCACCGCCGAGGAGGGCGCGGCCGTTGGACTGTAGGGAGTTCGAGGCCAAGCTGTGGGCGTTCCTGGACGGGGAGCTGGACGCCGCGGCCTGCGCGGAACTGCGAGCTCACCTGGAGGACTGCCCGGGCTGCCTGGATCACTACCGGTTCGAGGACGCCCTGCGCCTGTTCGTGCGGCGGTGCTGCCAGGAGACCGTCCCCGACGCCCTCCGCGCGCGGCTGGACCGCCTCCTGGCCCGCCTCGAGGAGTAATGGCCACCCCGGGGTGACCCGGGCAGGATGGACCGGAATCCCGCCAGCCCCTGAGATGGTCTAGACTGGTCCCCGGTGCGACGGGCGGCCATCGACGTCGGGACCCACTCCGTGCGCCTTCTGGTGGCGGACGTGCAGGACGGGACGGTGCGCCCCGTGCTCCGCCGGCTGGAAGTCACGCGCTTGGGCGAGGGGGTCGACCGCACCGGGCTGCTCCTGCCGCAGGCCATCGGCCGTACTGTCCGTGCCGTGCGGGCGTTCTGGCGCCTGGCGGAGCAGGCGGGGGCGGAGCGGGTGACGGTGGTGGGGACCAGCGCGGTACGGGAGGCCGCCAACCGCTTCACCCTGATGCGGGACCTGAGGCCCATCCAGCTGCGGGTGCTCAGCGGGGAGGAGGAGGCAGAGCTGGGCTATCGGGGGGTTCGCGCGGGACTCCCGGGCGTGGCCGACCCCCTGGTGGTGGACGTGGGAGGCGGGAGCACGGAGCTGGTGTGCGGGAGCGGGGATCAGGTGCGGTACAGGGTCAGTCTCCCGGTGGGCTCCGTGCGACTCACGGAGCGCTACCTGCATGCGGACCCGCCCACGGACGTGGAAGTGCACGCGGCCCGGCAGGAGGTGGCGGAGTGCCTGAGGCCCCACCGGCAAAGTCTGACAGGCCCCAGGGTGGCGGTGGGTGTGGGGGGGACGGTCACTTCCGTGGCGGCGGTGGACCTGAGCCTGCATCCCTACGACCCTGACCGCGTGCACGGGCACCGTCTGCCCGCGCCGCGGTTGCGCTCGCTGGCGCGGGGACTGTGTACCATGCCCCTGGCGCTGCGCCGCTGCCTGCCCGGCCTGCTGCCCGAGCGAGCGGACGTGATCTGCGGGGGTGCCGTGGTGCTGGAGACGGTGGTGGAGGTCCTGCAGCTGGCGGAGGTGGTGGCCAGCGAGGCCGACCTTCTGTGGGGCGTGATCCTGCACCTGTAGGCCCTCGACCACCGACACTTCCCCTGATTTAGCATGGAGGGGCCAAGGCCGTGCGGACCAAACTGGGACTCCTCCTCGTGGTGTTGGCCGCGGTGGCCGGCCTGCTGTGGTCCCTGGGGCTGGGGTTCCCACGGGCACCGGAGGCTGTGGACGCGGTCCGCGTGCGTCGGGGTGATCTGGAGGTCACCCTGGCCGTTCCGGGCGTCGTGGAGGCGCGGGCGGTGGACCTAGCCTTCCAGCTACCCGGGCGCCTGAGGTGGGTGGTGGCGGAGGGCCAGCAGGTGGCCGCGGGCGAGGTGGTGGCAGCCCTGGAGGCCGGGGAGCTGGAGGCCGACGCGCAACAGGCCCGCCACGCACACCGGGCGGCGGAGGGGGAGGCCCTCAGGGCACGGGCTCAGGTACGGGCAGCCGGAGAAGAGGTCCGCAGGCTGGAGGCGGCCACAGACGCGGCGCGCGCCCAGGTACAGCAGGCGGAGGCGGCCTTCCGCGCGGCCCAGGCTCGGCTGGCGGAGCTGGTGGCCAACCCGCGGCCGGAAGACATCCGGCAGGCGGAAGCCGCGGTGAAGTCCGCACAGGCCGCATGGGAGCAGGCCCGTCAGGTGCTGGAGGCCCAGGAGCAGCTGCACCGGGAAGGCGCGACCAGCCGGGCGCAGCTGGAGGCCGCTCGCGCCCAACACGACGCCCTGTTGGCGCAGCTCCAGCAGGCACAGGCCCAGCTGGATCGCGTGCGGGCAGGGCCGCCCCGGGAGGCGGTGACCGCCGCGCGGGAGCAGGTGCGCCAGGCCGAGGCCGGCCGACAGGCCGCGACTTCACAGCTGCGTCAGGCCGCGGCCGCGCTGCAGGCCGCCACCGCGGCCCTGGACCAGGCACGGGCGGCAGCCCTGGCGGCCCTCGAGCGTGCGGCGCAGGCCCGTGCTGCCCGCCGGGCGGCGGAGGAGCGGCTGGCACGGGCTGTGCTGCGGGCGCCCTTTGCGGGCCAGGTGACCCGGGTGTACCTGCGGGAGGGTGCGGTGGTCTCGCCAGCCGTTCCCGTACTCACCCTGGCGGACGCCAGCCGGTGGGTGGTGGCGGAGGTGGCCGATGGCGAGGCCATGGCCAGCCAGCGCCGCGTGACGCTGGCCGTATGGGGCCTGATGGCGGTGGCCGTGGTGCTGCTGGCCATCGGCCTGTTCCTCATGCTGCGCCGGGGCGTAAGCCGCCCGCTGCAG
>JBKBVM010000190.1:0-3189 GCA_046289555.1 bacterium | reverse complement strand
GAGCGAGGCCCGTGTTCGACCTTCACTTCGCGGACTTCCTCGGGATCGTGATGGACGAGGTGGCCAATCAGATAGCCAAAATCCGGTACATGTCCGGGGGACAGCTGCGGGTACCGCTGGTGATCCGCGCCCCGGACGGAGCTGTCCGGTCCGCGGGTCCTCACCACTCCCAGAGTCTGGAAGCGTGGGTGACTCACGTTCCGGGACTGTGCGTGGTGGCGCCGGCGACGCCGGCGGACGCCAAGGGCCTGCTGAAGTCGGCCATCCGCTGGGACGATCCGGTGGTGTTCTTCGAACACAAGGGGCTGTACCCCAAGAGGGGGCCGGTGCCGGAGGGCGAGCACCTAGTACCCTTGGGCCGGGCACAGCTGGCCCGGCCGGGCAGGGACGTGACGGTGGTAAGTTACTCCATGACCCTGTGGAAGTGCCTGGAGGCCGCGGAGCGGCTCGCGGGGGAGGGTGTGGAGTGCGAGGTGGTGGACCTGCGGAGCCTCGTACCCCTGGACTGGGACCTCGTGCTGGCCTCTGTGAGCAAGACGCGCCGGGTGGTGGTAGCTCACGAGGCGTGGCGGTTCGGCGGGTTCGGGGCGGAGGTAGCCGCCACGCTGGCCGAGAGGTTGTGGGGCCGGCTGGTGGCGCCCGTGGTACGCGTGGGAGCCCGCGGCGTGCCGATCCCGTTCAGCCCGCCCCTGGAGCGCTTCGTGATCCCTCAGGTGGAGGACATCGTGGCGGCAATACGGGAGGTGCTGGGTGAGCGTGCACGCGGTGCGGGTACCGCAGCTGGGACTGGTGATGGAGAGCGCCAGGTTCCTGGGGGCGTTGCGGAAGGTGGGGGAGAGAGTGGAGCGGGGCCAGCCTCTCCTGGAGATTGAGACGGAAAAGGCGCAGGTGAGCGTGGATGCGCCCGTCTCCGGGTACCTGCGCGCGGTGGTGGCCCAGGTCGGGGAAACCTACCCCGTGGGCGCGGTGCTGGCGCTTGTGTCGGACCTGCCCGACGAGCCGCTCGACGATCTCGGTCGTACTGGCTGACGGCCAAATCCGTCACGACGAGCAGACGTGGGGACCGACTCCCGAAACGTCACGCGACTCCACGGGAGCTCGGGCGGCGGCCGGGACAGGGATCAGCGGACGCCGAGGAGATTGGGGAACCACAGGGACAGAGCGGGCCAGTACGTGATGAACAGCAGGGCCACCACCAGGGAGGCTAGGAGGGGAAAGGCGGCCCGGGCGATCTGGCCCAGGGGGGCTCTGGCGATGTGGGAGGCCACGTACAGGTTCAGGGCAACGGGTGGGGTGAGGGTACCGATGGACAGGTTCACAGCCATTACGACCCCGAACCACACCGGGTCCCAGCCGAATTTCGCCATCACCGGCATCAGGATGGGGAGGAACACGTAGAAGATCGAGATGGCGTCCAGGGCCATCCCGGCCAGGAGGAACAGGACGTTGAGGAGCAGCAGCAGGACGTAAGGGTTGTCTGTGAGGCCGGCCACAGCCTTGGCGGCGCGGTCCATGACCCCGAGGGTGGCGCCGGTCCAGGAGTACAGGCCCGCGAAGGCTACCACGGACATGACCACGGCGGAGGCCACGCCCGCCTCGAGGAAGGTCTCGTACAGGTCCCGCAGGGTGACGTTGCGCTGGACCACCAGGCCCACAAAGAGGCCGTAGGCCACGCCCACTACGGCCGCTTCGGTGGGGGTGAAGATGCCGCTGTAGATCCCGCCCAGGATGACCACGGGGGCCAGCAGTCCCCACTTGGCGTCCCAGGTGGCCCGGGCGATCTCTGGCAGGGTGCCCCACCGGTCTCCGCCCCAGCCCCGGCGCCGGCTGATGAGGTAGACGGGGATCGCCAGGGCCGCACCCATCAGCAGCCCGGGCACCACGCCCGCGGCGAACAGCCGCGGCACGGAGGTCTGGGTGATGACCCCGTAGACCACGAAGGCCACGCTGGGCGGGATGAGGACGTCGGTGGTGGCGGCCGCGGCCACCACCGCGGCCGCGAAGCTCACGTCGTAGCCCCGGCGGACCATGGCGGGGATCATGAGGGTCCCGATGGCGGCGGTGTCCGCGGGGCCGGTCCCCGAGATGGCGCCGAACAGCACGCAGCCGCCCACGGCCACAAGTGCCAGCCCTCCGGGGATCGGGCCGATGAGCAGACTGAGCAGGTCCACCAGTTTGCGGGAAACACCCACCCGGTCCAGCACGTAGCCTGCGAGGATGAAGAAGGGGATGGCCAGCAGGGGGAACTTGGCGATGTTGGAGTACACGTTGGCGGCCATGACCTGGACGCCGAGCCCGTGGGTCCACAAGAACGCGAGGGCGGCGGCACCCACCGCGGTCAGGATGGGGGCTCCGAGAGCCAGCAGGAGCAGGAACAGGCCGAAAAAGGCCAGGGTCGCCGTCATCCGCGCAGGGACCGGTCTACCTGGAGGGCTGACTGGACCGCCCGAGCGACCATCACCACCGCGAGGAGGGGGACCCCGAGGGTGTACCACCACTGGGGCAGCGCCAGGGCTTCCGTGGTGAACCCCAGCCGCTGCTCCAGCCGGACCTGCTGCACGCCGTAGTAGGCCAGGCCGACGCACAGCACGCCGGTCGCTGCCGTGGAGACCCACAGGGCCGCGCGCCGGCCGCGCCTGGGGAGGTGGTCGGTCACGAAGGTGAAGGCCAGGTGGGCGCCCCGGCGGAAGGCCACCGAGGCGCCCAGGAGGGTCGCCCACACGAAGGCGGCCAGGACGATCTCTTCGGTGAAGGCCAGCGCGTACCGCAGGAAGTACCGGGTGATCACGTTCGCCAACGCGATGGCGAACATCACCACGAAGAGGAGGACGAGCCCTGCCTCCTCGAACGCGTCCAGCCAGCGTCCCGGTGCTCCTGCGCGGCCGTTCCGCGACACGTGCTCCCCCGTTGGCTAGCGGGTGCTCTGCACCACCTTCTCCGCCGCCTCCACCAGGGTGCGGCCGATCTCCTGCTTCCACTTGCGGTACACGGGGAGGGTCGCCTGCCGGAACGCCTCCACCTCCTCCGGGGTCAGCACGATGACCTCCATGCCGTTCTTCCGGAGGGTCTCCAGCGCCTCCAGGGAGCCCTCCAGGCCGGCCCGGGCCTCCCGCTTCTGCCGGGCCATCACCTCCACCGCGGTGCGCCGGACGATGTCCTTGTCCTGCGCAGAGAGGGTGTCCCACGACT
>JBKBVM010000018.1:0-18003 GCA_046289555.1 bacterium | reverse complement strand
AACGAGCTACGGGCGCAGGCGGCCACCACGGTCCGCATGACCGACTTCGGTTTCGAGCCGCCCAGCATCCTTGGCTTCGTGCGCGCGGAGGACGAGGCCAAGCTGGAACTGGACCTGGTGGCGCGGCGGACGGGCCCCTAGGGCGGTCCGCGGGGGCCGGGACGGAAGGGGGGGAGGCGTGGAGTTCCTTCGGCCCGGGGCCCTGTGGGGCTTGCTCGGCCTGGCCGGGCTGGCCGCGGGATTCTGGTGGCAGTCCCGTCGGCGCGCACCCCGGGCGTGGAGCCACCCGTGGGCCGCGGGCCTGGCAGCCAGGACTAGAGCCCGTCGTGCCGCGTCCGTTGCCGCGTGGCGTGGTGGTGCTGCTGTCGGACGGCCGCAGCAACACCGGGATCGACCCGCTGGAGGCCGCAAACCTAGCCCGGCGGTTGAATGTGGTGGTGCACACGGTGGGGATCGGAAGCCCAACCCCTCGGGACAACTTTTGGACCCTCGGGGGGCCGCTGGACGAGGAGACCCTGAAGGAGGTCGCCCGCAGGACCGGCGGCGAGTACTTCCACGCGGCCTCCGGTGCGGCCCTGTCGCGCGTGTACCGGCAGCTGGCCCGCCGCGTCAGCTGGGAGACCCGGAGGGAGGAGGTCTCTGGCCTGCTGGCTCTCGCGGCCGCGGGAGCACTGGCCGCGGCCTGGTACGCGGGGGCCCGGGCTTACCGCATCCCGTGAGGGAGCCGTATGAGGAGGTGGGGATGGATCGTGGTCGGCTGACCGACCTCGGTCAGTACATCCTGGAAGAGTGGACGGAGGACTACCGCGCGGGCCGGCTGGACCGCCGGGAGTTTTTCCGGAGGGTCGTGACCCTGGCGGGGTCGCAGGCCGCGGCACTGGCCTTGCTGGCATCGGTGGGGGAGCGGGCCGCCGCGGCCGAGGTGGAGGACGTGCTGGCGCAGGCTCCGCCAACGCAGCAGACCGGCGGGGTGACCGTGCCGCCTGAAGATCCTGCCCTCGAGGCCAGCACCGTCAGATTTTCCGCCGAGTCCACTGAGGTGGTGGCTTACCTGGCCCGGCCCCGCGGCCGTCCGCAGGCGCGAGGCCTGGTGGTGGTGCACGAGAACCGGGGGCTGGTGGAGCACGTCAAGGACGTGGCCCGGCGGCTGGCGAAGGTCGGGTACGTGGCGGTCGCACCGGACCTCGCTTCTCACGAGGGCGGGACCGACCGCTTCGCGGACCCGGCCCAAGTGACCGCCCTGCTCGGCCGCACGCCCGTGGGGCGTTTGGTGGGCATGCTGGTGGCGGCGGTGGAGTACCTGCGCGGCCGGTCGTTCGTGCGGGCGGACCGGCTGGGAGCCATCGGGTGGTGCTTTGGCGGCGGGATGGTGGTGCACGAGATCGTCGTGTACCCCGCTGCCGACCACGCGTTCTTCAACGACACGGGTGCCCGCTACAACCCGGAGGCTGCCCGCCAGGCGTGGGAACGTGCGCTGGACTGGTTCCGGAGGTATCTTGACTCGTAGCCGACGGTCGAAGGTGGCGGGAGGCCGGCCGGACTCTTGAGGACAAACCCGGGCCAGCGGCATAGCGTGCGGCGTCTTTTCGGAACCCTCTTGGCGACGGGGCTGGTGGCTCTTCTGGCCTGGCGGGTGACCGCGGCGTTGCAGGCGCGGCGGTCACCCGCGGGTCCTCCCCCTCAGCGGGTCGCCGTGGTTCAGGTGGAAGCCGCTTCGCGGGGGAACCTGGTATGGGAGGCCCTGTACACCGGCGAGGTGCAGGCGGCGGCCACCGTGGACGTGTTCGCCAGGATCGGGGGCGTGGTGGAACAGGTGCTGGTGGCGGAGGGCGACCCGGTGTCCGCGGGCCAGGTGTTGGTGCGGCTGGACCCACGGGAGCTGCGCTACCAGCTGGAGCAGGCGGCAGCGATCCGGGAGACGCACAGGGTGCAGGTGCGTCAGGCCGAGGCGCAGGTGCGGACGCTACGCATTCAGGTGGAACAGGCCGGGGCCGCAGTGGAGGTGCAGCGCGCGAGGCTCGCGCAGGTGCTGGCGGGGCCGGCTCCAGAGCAGGTGCGTCAGGCGGAGGAGCAGGTCCGGCAAGCACGGGCGGCCCTCGAGTACAGTCAGGCGCAGCTGCGGCGGACGGAGGAGCTGTTCCGACAGGGGTTCGTGGCCCAACAGGCGGTGGACGCGGCGCGTACCGAGGTGGCGGTGCAGGAGGCGCGCCTGCGCGCCTCGGAAGAGCAGCTGGCCCTGCTTCGCCGCGGCCCGTCCCGGGAGGAGGTGGAGGTCCTGCGCACCCAGGTGCGCCAGGCCGAGGTGGCCCTCCGGCAGGCAGAAGCCCAGGCCGCGCAGGCGCAGGTGGCCCTGGAGCACGCGCGGAGGGTGCTGGCGCAGTCGGAGGTGGCGCTGCGGCAGGCCGAAGCGATCCTCGCGGAGAGCGTGGTTCGCAGCCCTGTAGCGGGTGTGGTGGCGCAGCGGTCCGTGGACCCCGGCGACACCGTCACCCCGTCCACGCGTCTGTTGCAGCTGGTGAAGGTGGAGCCCGGGGTCGTGGTGGTGGCCGTCCCCGAGCGGGAGCTGCTGGCCCTGCGGCCGGGCGTGCCGGTGGAGGTGACCGCGGACGCTCTGGGGGACCGCCGTTTCGCCGGGCGGGTGGTCCGGGTTGGACCGGTGCTCTCCCCCGACACCCGCACCGCCGAGGTGTGGGTGGAGGTGCCCAACCCGCGGGGCGACCTGCGGCCGGGGATGACGGCGCGGGTGCGGGTGGTGCGTGGCCGCCGGGAGGGCGTGGTGACGGTGCCGGTGCAGGCTGTGGTCCGGCAGGGAGACCGGACGCTGGTGTTCGTGGTGGAAGACGGGGTCGCTCGGGCCCGGGAGGTGACGCTCGGGCTGTCGGACGGAGCACGGGTGGAGCTGCGGCGCGGGGTGCGGCCGGGCGAGCGGGTGGTGGTGGCGGGTCAGGAGACGCTGCGGGACGGTGTCCCGGTGAGGATCGCTCAGGGAGTGCGCTCGGCTCCTCCGCAAACGAGGAGGCGGCCGTGAGCCCGTACCGTCTGAGCCTGGCAAGACCCATTGGCACGTGCGTCGTGTTCTCCGCGGTGGTGCTGGTGGGCCTGGTCAGCCTGGCAGGCCTGCCCATCGACCTGCTCCCGGACATCACCCTGCCCCGTCTGACGGTGGTGACCGACTACCCGGGGGCGGGGCCCGAGGAGGTGGAAAACCTCGTCTCCCGGGTCATCGAGGAGGCGGTGAGTACCGTGCCCGGTGTGCGGGACGTGGTGTCCGTCTCCAACCTGGGTAGCTCCCGCGTCACCGCCACCTTCGCCTTCGGCCGGGACCTGGACGCGGCTGCGGCCGACCTGCGGGCCGCGGTGGAGCGCGTGCGCCGCAGGCTCCCGGAGGACGCCACGCAACCCGTGGTGTTCAAGTTCGACCCCTCGCAGATGCCCATCCTCCAGATCGGGCTCGTGGCTGCGCCTGGCTCTCGAGTAGACCTAGCCCGGCTGGTGCGGCTGGCGGAAGAGCAGGTGCTGTTCCGGATCGAGCGGGTCCCCGGGGTGGCGGCGGTGGAGTTGCGCGGCGGGACGCGGGAGGAGATCCGCGTGGAGGCGGACCGGTCCCGCCTGCAGGCCCTGCGGCTGTCGGACCGGGACTTGGTCCGAGCGCTGGCCAGCTCCAACCTCTCCGCTCCCGTGGGCCTCGTGACGGAAGGCCCGCGCAGCCTCACGGTCCGGCTGGTGAGCCGCCTCGACAGCCTGGACCAGATCCGATCCACGGTGGTGGCGGTCCGCGGGGGCCGACCCGTACGGGTGCAGGACGTGGCCACGGTGCGGCGGGCCGTGGCAGACCTCAGGGGCCTCGTGCGGGTGAACGGGCAGCCAGGCGTCCTGCTCCAGGTGCAGCGACAGCCGGGGGTGAACACCGTGGCGGTGTCGGACGGCGTCCGGCGCGAGGTGGAACGTCTGGACGCGCAGCGGGCGGACGTGCGGTTTTTGGTGGTGGGCGACAGCGCGCAGTTCATCCGCAACGCCATCCGGTCGGTGCAGCAGTCCCTGCTGGCGGGGGCAGTCCTCGCGGTGGCCGTGCTGTGGCTGTTCCTGAAGGACGTCCGCAGCGTCCTGGTGGTGGGCGTCACCATCCCCATCTCCCTGCTGGCCGCCTTCGCCCTCATGACCTTCGCGGGCTACACCCTGAACCTCATGACCCTGGGCGCGCTGGCGCTGGGGGTAGGCATGCTGGTGGACACCGCCATCGTGGTCCTGGAGAACGTGTTCCGCCACCGGGAGCGGGGCGCTGCCGGCAAGGAGGCGGCCCTGCGGGGGGTCCAGGAGGTGGCGGGGGCCGTTACGGCGTCCACCCTGACCACCGTGGTGGTGTTCCTGCCCGTGATCCTCCTGCGGAGCGGCGCGGTGGTCACCCAGATGTTCGTGCAGTTCAGCTTCGTGGTCATCTTCGCGCTGCTGTGCTCCCTGGCGGTGTCCTTGACGCTGACTCCTGTGCTGGCGTCCTGGCTTCCCGCTTTGCGCTCTTCGGAGTCCGTACGGTGGATGGAGCCCGTGGTCGCAGGGTACCGGTCCCTGCTGCAGTCAGCCCTCCGCCGACGGTGGGCCGTGTTCGGGCTGGCGGGCGCCGCCGCCTTGATGACCGTGGGCCTGGTCCCGCTCGTGGGATCCGAGCTGATTCCCCAGACCGACGAGGGAGAGGTGTTCGTGAACGTGCGCCTGCCCGCGGCGACGTCCCTCGAGGTGGCGGATCGGGTCCTGCAGGGCCTGGAGGCGACGGCCCGGCGGGTGGCTCCTGAGATCCGGGACGTCACCGTCCTCAGCGGTACCGCTTCGTTCGGTAGCTGGAGCGGAATCCTCCGGGTACGGCTGGCGCCGCGCTCCGAGCGCCGTCGCTCCACGGAGGAGGTGGCCGCGGTCCTGCGCCGGTCTTTGCTGGTCCCCGGCGGTCGAGTGGTGGTCCGTCCGAGCGCGGGGGCCCTGAACATCCTGCGGTTCGGGGCCAGCCAGGACCCCATCTCCGTGGAGGTGCGCGGGTTCGACCTGCGACAGGGGATGCAGGTAGCCGAGCAGGTGCGGGCCCTGCTGGAGACCGTTCCGGGGGTGACGGACGCCACCATCCAACGGGAGGAGCAGGCACCGGAGCTGGCGGTCCGGGTGGACCCCGAGAGGGCGGCCCGGTTCGGGCTCACGCCCGCCCGGGTGGCGGAGGCGCTGCAGGCCGCGGTGGCGGGTGAGGCCGCCACCTTGGTCCGTGAGGGCGGCACCGAGGTCCAGGTGGTGGTGCGGCTGCCTGAGGCGCAGCGCCAGCTGGCCCAGGACGTGCTGGACGTCCCCATCACCACGCCGGACGGCCGCACCGTGCTGCTCAAGCAGGTGGCCACCCTGGTCCGCGACCTGGGCCCCGCGCAGATCTACCGCCGTGGCCGGGAGCGGGTCATCACCGTCACCGCGGGCCTGAGCGGCCGGGACTTCGGCAGCGCGGCGGAGGAAGTGCGGCAGCGCCTGGCGCGCATGACCCTGCCCCCGGGGTTCGCGGTGGCCCTCAGCGACGAGTACGAGGAGCAGCAGCGGGCCAACCGGCAGCTGGCCGCGGGGTTCGGGCTCGCGGTCCTGCTGGTGTACGCGGTGATGGCGGTGCAGTTCGAGCGCCTCCTGGAACCCCTGCTGATCATGATCTCCGTCCCCTTCGCCCTGACCGGCTCGTTCCTGCTGTTGTTCCTCACGGGGACCACGCTGAACGTCCAGTCCTTCATCGGGCTCATCGTGCTGGCCGGCGTGGTGGTGAACAACGCCATCGTCCTGCTGGACTTCGTCCTGCAGCTGCACCGGGACCAGGGCCGACCGCTGTACGAGGCGGTGGAGGAGGCCGCCCGCACCCGGCTGCGACCGGTCCTGATGACGACCCTGACCACGGTGCTGGCCCTGGTGCCCACCGCCCTGGGCGTGGGCGAGGGCGCGGAGCTGCAGGCCCCCCTGGCGCGCAGCGTGATCGGGGGCATGGTGTTCTCCACCCTCGTGACCCTGGTCCTGATTCCCACCCTGTACGTGGCCGTGGAGGAGGCGCGCCAGCGGCGGCGGGCCCCTCAGCCGGTGGCCCGGCCCGCGGTAGTAGCCGGTGCCTCCCAGGAGGCCGGCGGCGCGCCGCAGGCCTGACCGCGCAACCTCCCACGGCCCGCGGGAGTCTATGTCCCTGGAGGTGTCATGCGCGTACGGGCCCTGACCCTGTTGCTGTTGGTGTGCACCGCGGTGCCCGCGAGGGCCCAGGTCCCGCAACCGCTTCCCCTGGCGGAAGCGGTCCGCATCGCGGTGGAGCGCAGCCCTCAGGTCCGCGCCGCCCGCAGCACGGTCCAGGCGGCGGAGGCCCAGGTGCAAGCGGCGAGGGCGGCGCTGGCTCCCACGGCGAACCTGCAGGCCGCTTCCGCGGTCTCGGGGACGGTCACCAGCTACCAGGTGGGCGCAGGGGTCACCTACCTGCTGTACGACGGCGGGGCGCGACAAGCGCAGATCCGGCAGCTGGAGGCCCAGGCCCGCGCAGCCCGCGAGCAGCTGGCGGCGGTGGAAAAGCAGGTGGCGCTCGCCGCGGTGCAGGCCTTCATGAGTACCGTGCTGAGCCAGCAGGTGATCGCCCTGCGGCAGCAGGGGGTGGAGCAGGCGAGGCTGCAGGTGGAGGGAGCCCGAGCCCGAGTGCGGGCGGGCACCGCGCCCCAGGCGGACGTGATCAGCGCGGAGGCACAGCTGGCCGCCGCGGAGGTCCAGCTCCTGCAGGCGGAGGCGGACTTCGCCGCCAGCCAGGAGGCCCTGCGGGTGCTGCTGGGCCTGCCCCCGGCCGCGGCCCTCACCCTGGTCGTCCCGGGCCCGCCGCCTCCCTTCGACGTGTCGGAGGAGGAGGTGGTGCGGCAGGCCCTGCAGCGTCCCGAGGTGCGCCGCGCGGAAGCGGACGTGGCGGCGGCGGAGGCTGCGTTGGTGGTGGCGATGCTGCAGGGAGGGCTGACGGTAACCCTGGACGGCCGCTACGTGCTCCTGGGAAGCGGGACCAGCCCTTCAGGCACGTGGTCCGTCGGTGCTTCGGTGTCGGTGCCGCTCGCCGACGGAGGGCAGCGGCAGGCGCGGGTGGAGGCGGCCCGGGCGGGCCTGGAGGCCGCACGGTCGAACCTGGAGCAGGTCCGTTTAGAGGCCCGGCGGGACGCGGTGCAGGCGCTCCTCGCGTATCGGTCCGCGGCAGCTCGGGAGCAAGCGGCGCGCCGTGCCGCGGAGGCGGCCCAGGAGGCGCTGCGGGTGGCCCAGGGCCGTTACCAGGCAGGTGTGGGGAGCATCCTGGAGGTGGCCGCGGCCCAGGCTCAGTTCGCCAGCGTGCAGGAGAGCCTCCTGCAGGCACAGGCGGGCCGGTGGACCTCGCTGGCGGCCCTGCGCAGGGCCGTGGGCCTTCCGGTCCTGGCGGAGGTGGCGCGGTGAGGCAGTGGTGGCCGGTGGGGCTCGCGGCCCTGCTCCTGGTGGCGGGCGGTTACGGGTACTGGCGCGCGAGGGCCGGCCGCGCGGAGGCGCCCCGGTGGCGCACCGCGGTGGTGCAGCGGGGCGAGCTACGGGTGGCCGTGACGGCATCCGGAACCGTACAGCCGGCGTCCCAGGTGGAGGTGAAGTCGAGGGCCACCGGAGTCGTGCGGGCGGTGTACGCGCGGGAAGGGGACGCGGTGCGCGCGGGGCAGGTCCTGGTGCTCATTGAGGACCCCGACGCGCAGAGCGCGGTACAGGACGCGGAGGCACAGCTCGCGGCGACACAGGCGCGGCTCGCTCAGGCACAGGCCCAGCGCGAGTCGTTCCGCGTCCAGGCGGAGGCGGAGGTCCGGCAGGCTCAGGCGGCGCTGGCCGCGGCGCGGGCGCGCCTGGACAAGTTGCAGCAAGGGGCCAGGCCGGAGGAGGTGGCCCAGGCAGAGCAGGCGGTGCGGGCCGCGGAAGCAGAGCTGACCCTGCGGCGTCAGGACCTGCAGCGGGTCAGCCAGCTGTACGAGCAGGGGTTCGTCCCACGTCAGCAGGTCGACCAGGCCCAGGCTAGTCTGGCGGCCGCGGAGGCGGCCTACCGGAGCGCGCTGGAGCGCCTAGAACAGCTGCGGGCCGGGCCCACCGCCGCCGAGCTGCAGGAAGCGCAGGCCGGGGTGCGCCAGGCCGAGGCGCAGCTGCAGCAGGCGCGGGCCCGGTTGCTGGATGAGCGGGTACGGCAGCAGGAGGTGGCTGCGGCCCAGGCGGCGGTGGACCAGGCGCGGGTGAGGCTGCGCAACGCCCAGGATCGGCTGGCGGAAAGCCACATCCGGGCGCCCGTGTCCGGGATCGTGGCACGCCGGTCCGTGGAGGTGGGACAGTCGGTGATCGGCACGGCGCAGGGCGGCACGCCGGTGATGAGCCTCGCGGTCACCGAGCCCCTGTACGCCAGGGTGCTGGTGGACGAGGTGGACATCGCCCGCATCCGCGTCGGCACGCCCGCCGTGGTCCGTGCGGACGCCCTGCCGGAGGTGGCGTTCGCGGGGCGGGTGGAGGCGGTGGCCGCCAGCCCGCAGGTGAACAACAACGTGGTGCAGTACGAGGTGAGCGTGCGGGTGGAGGACCCGCGGCGGCTCCTCAAGCTGGGGATGACGGTGGAAGCAGAGTTCCAGCTGCTGAGGCGGTCGGGCGTCCTGCTGGTGCCGAGGGAGGCGGTCCGGGGAGAACGGTCCAGGCTGGTGCTGGTGGTGCAAGGTGGTCGCCTGCTGCCGCGGCCCGTCACGGTGGGCGACACCGACGGGCGGATGGTGGAGATCCGCACCGGACTGCGGGAAGGGGAGGTGGTGTACCTGGGCGAGGAGCGGGGGACGGCCCCCGCTGGGCCGCAGCCCAGAAACCCCTTCCTCCCCCAGTTCCCCAGGCGTCCGCCGGCGCCCGGAAGGCCGTGACGTTGATCGAACTCCGCGACGTCTGGAAGGTGTACCGCATGGACGGGGTCGAGGTGCAGGCCCTGCGGGGGGTGGACCTGCGCGTGCAGGCGGGCGAGTTCGTGGCCATCATGGGGCCCTCCGGTTCCGGAAAGTCCACGTGCATGAACGTGCTGGGACTGCTGGACCGTCCCACCTCCGGGGAGTACCGGTTCGAAGGCCGCGACACCACGGGCCTGAGCGAGGTGGAGCGAGCGCGGCTGCGGAATCGGCGCATCGGGTTCGTGTTCCAGTCCTTCAACCTCCTGCCGAGGGCCACCGCCCTGGAGAACGTGGAGCTCCCCCTGGTGTACGCGGGAGTCCGGGACCGGGGGCGGGCCCTGGACGCGCTGCGGGCGGTGGGGCTTGAGCACCGGGCGCGGCACCTGCCGTCACAGCTGTCGGGGGGAGAACAGCAACGGGTCGCCATCGCCCGGGCGCTGGTGATGCAGCCCGCGGTGGTGCTGGCGGACGAGCCCACGGGCAACCTGGACAGCCGGACGAGCAGGGAGGTGATGCAGCTCTTCCAGCGTCTGAACCACGGGGGGATCACCGTAATCCTGGTGACCCACGAGCCGGAAGTGGCCGCGTTCGCGCGCCGCATCGTGCAGTTCCGCGACGGGCGCGTCGTGGCGGACCAGCCGGACCAGTCCCGAGTCCCGGAGGGGGAACTGCGATGACCTTGCGCGCTAGCCTGCGGGTGGCGCTGCGGGCGCTTGCCGCCAACCCCCTGCGTTCCTTGCTCACCACGCTGGGAGTCATCATCGGCGTGGCTGCGGTGGTCACCACGGTGAGTATCGGGGCCGGGGCGCGCCGGAGCGTGGAGGACCAGCTCACCGCGCTGGGGACGAACCTGCTCACCGTCCTGCCGGGTCGGGTGGAGGCGCCAGGGCGCGTGGGCTTCGGGCTGGGCAGCGCGCAGACCCTTACGTGGGAGGACGCGCAGGCCATCCAGCGCTCGGTCCCCGGGGTGCAGGCGGTGGCCGCGGAGTTCAGTCGGAGCGCGCGGGTGGTGGCCGGCCCCTATAACGACACCACCAACGTGAGCGGCGTGACCCCCTCCTTCCCCGAGGTTCGGAACTGGCACCCTGTGGAGGGGAGCTTTTTCACCGACCAGGACCTGCGGAGCCGGGCTCGGGTGGCGGTGATCGGCCAGACGGTCCGGGAGACGCTGTTCCCCGGCGGGGAGAGCCCCGTGGGCCGGGCCATCCGGATCAACCGGGCGCTGTTCACCGTGGTGGGCGTGATGGAGCGGAAGGGGTCCACGGGGTTCGGGGATCGGGACGACGTGGTGTTCGTCCCCCTTTCGACCGCCCAGAGGCGCCTGTTCGGCGTGGACTACGTCCGGGCGGTGTACGTGAAGGTCCGCGAGGCGGGACGCATGGGAGAGGTAGCGGCCCAGGTGGAGGGGTTGTTGCGGGAGCGGCACCGCATCCCGGAGGACGCGGAGCCCGACTTCGTGGTGCGCAACCAGGCGGACGTGGTGCAGGCGTTCACCGGGGTCACCCAGACCATCACCTTGCTGCTGGGCGCCATCGCCGCCGTGTCCCTGGTGGTGGGAGGGATCGGGATCATGAACATCATGCTGGTCTCGGTGACCGAACGTACGCGGGAAATCGGGATCCGCAAGGCGGTGGGAGCCACGCGGCGCGACGTCCTGCTGCAGTTCCTCGTGGAAGCCGTGTTGCTGAGCGTAGGCGGGGGACTGGTGGGAGTGGGGTTCGGGGTGGCCGCGGCCCGCACCGTGTCCGCGGTGGCGGGCTGGGCCACGGTGGTCACGGCCCAGGCCGTGCTGCTGGCGTTCGGGTTTGCCGTAGCGGTGGGCGTGTTCTTCGGACTGTACCCCGCCCACCGGGCTGCCTCCTTGGACCCCATCACGGCCCTCCGGTACGAGTGAGGGGGCGGCGGTGCGGAGGTGGACCCTGGTCCTTGTGTTGGTGGCGGCCCTGTCGGGGTGCGCGCGGGGAGGGGCCGAGCCCCGCGGCGAGCCCGCGGTACGGGTGGCCCTGGCGGTCTTGGCGCTGCAGCGCAGCCCCGTACCTTTGAGGGGCCAGCAGGCGCAGAGGGCTCTGGCGATCCTTGAAGCGTTGCGGGAGCTTCGGCCGGAGGAGCGCGAGGCGGCCCGGAGTCTTGCGTCGCAGTTCGATGCGCTGCTGACCGCCTCCCAGCGCCAGGCGCTCCGGGCCGCGCGGGAACAGCTGAGGGAAAGGGTCGGTGGAGGGCGACGCCCGAGCCCGGATCCGCAGAGGCTAGCGGAGCTTCGCCGAAGGCTGTTGGACCGGGCGATCCAGGTGCTGAGGGGGGCTTCTGACCGCTTCTGATCTTTGGCCCGGCGTACGGGGCAGGCTAGGCCTTTCCGACCCGCACCAGCGCACGCCGGCGTTCGGAACTCCGGCCGCTTGGATCCCGTATCTCCACCGAGACCGGGCGAGGGAGGGGAGTGCGTGGTGAGAGGCGGAGTGGTGACGAGCCTCGTGCTGACGGTTGCTGCAGCGGCCCTGGCGGGCCCGACGGCCCGGGTGGAGCGGCAGGGCGTGGAGCTGGTGCTTTCGGTGGACAAGGACGCCTACGCGCTGGGGGAGCCGGTCCAGATGGAGCTGGTGGTGCGCAACCCCGGGCCGGGGGCGGTGACGTTCCAGTTCGGCGACAGCCAGCGCTACGACTTCGTCGTCCAGGACGACCGTGGTGCGGTGGTGTGGTACTGGTCCCGCGACAAGATGTTCGCACAGGTTCTCGGGACCCTCACGCTGCTGCCGGGGGAGGAGCGGCGCTTCCGCGAGCGGTGGGATCAGCGGGATCTTGAGGGCAAGGCGGTCCCTGCGGGCCGCTACTGGATCGTGGGGCTGTTCCCTCCCCAGCGTCCCATGCTTCCCGAGCGCCTAGCCTCCCAAGGTCTGCGGGTGGCGGTGGACGTCGGGATGCGCTTAGGCGGGACCTTGTCGCGCTACCGCAAGGTGTTCCGGCCCGGGCGGGCGCGCGTGCGGTTCTTCTCGTGGGCGGCGGAACGGGAGGTCCGGCGCCTGCTGCGGGCCTTGGACCTGCGGGTGGAGCGGATGGACCCGTCTGGATTCTGGGTGGTGCGCACGCGGGAGGCGGACGAGACGTGGGAAGTGGTCCAGGCTCTGAACCGGTCGCCCCTGGTGGAGTGGGCGGTCCCCGACTACGTGCTCGTGTTGCGGCGGTAGAGATCCCGATGGTGCCGGTGGTCTATACTGGGGTGGGCGCGCCCCGGTCGTCTAGCCAGGCCTAGGACTCCGGTCTTTCAAGCCGGCAACACGGGTTCGAATCCCGTCCGGGGCACCACGGCACTCCGGGGTTAGACAACGGGCCAGCTCGGCCCCCGCGAGGATCACCAGGGCAGCGACGTACACCCACAGGAGGAACACGATGACGCCGGCAAGCGACCCGTAGACCGCTTGGTGGCGGGGGAAGGCTTCCACGGCCCGGAATACCAGTGCCCGCGCGGTCTCAAACAGGACGGTGGCGAAAAGGCTTCCGGCCACCAGGACGCGCCAGGGGAGGCGCCGGGCTGGCAGCAGCCGGTACGCTAAGAGAAAGGTACAAGCCGCGAGCGCGCCCGGACCGAAGCGCCCGAAGAATTCCAGGCCCGGGAGGAATCGCAGGACCTCAGCACCGAGCCCAGGCACGAGCCGCAGGACGATGGCCCGGGCGACCGCCAGGGACAGGGAGGCACCCAGCAGCCCCGCAAGGACCAGAGTGGCGAGCATGTCCACCAGCCTCCTGCGCCAGAAGGGCCGTGGGGTCTGTACCTCCAGGACGCGGTTTAGAGCGTGGCGCAGCGCTCCCGTCGCGGCGCTCCCGGACCACAGGAATAGCGCCATGGCTGCGGCGCCCACCGGACCCCGGCTCCTCACCGCCTCGTACACGGAGCGCTCCACCGCCGTGGCCGCCTGCGGGGGAAGGTAGGTCTTCAGAATGCGGCTCAGTTCCGCCTGCAGCTGCGTTTGGTCCAGAAGAGCGGCCCCCAGGGCGGTGGTCATCAGCAGGAGGGGGAACACGGACAGCAGGGCATAGTAGGCCACCGTGGCTGCCAGGGAGGGCCCGTCGTGGGCGCGGAATCCGAACATCACGCAGCGGCCCACCGCCCGGGTTCCCCGTAACGTTACCGCAAGGCGGGGGACAGAACGGGCTGGCACAGGGACCCTCCCAGCTGTGAGTCCTGCCGTGAGTGTACCCGACTCGGCCTCCTGCAGGTCAGGAGGCCGGCCGCGGAGGGTGCCCCGGCTCCCCGAGCGGCCTGGCCCGCGTGTTGCTTGTGGCCGCCGGTTTCCCCTTCCTATAATAGGCGGTGCGGGCGGTTAGCTCAGCGGGAGAGCGCTTGCTTCACACGCAAGAGGCCGGAGGTTCGAACCCTCCACCGCCCACCAACCTACCGCCGGCGTCTAGTTGCCCGCTCTGGCCTGCAGGATGTGCGGGCGACAGCTCGCCACGGAAGGCCTTCGGGGGGATGCTTTGGATCCTCGGGTTGAACGTCTCGCCCAGGTGCTGGTCCGCTACTCGCTCCGGGTCCGGCCGGGTTGGTTGGTCCGGATCAGCGCCCCGGCGGTGGCGCAGCCCCTCATCCTCGCGGCGTACCGTGAGGTCCTGCGAGCGGGGGCACACCCGCTGCTGCGGGTCACCGTGGATGGGGTCGAGGAGGCCTTCTACCGGGAGGCCAGCGAGGAGCAGCTGCGCTACGTCTCCGAGCTGCAGCGGCAGGAAGTGGAGCAGATCGACGCGTCTCTGGGGGTCTGGGCGGACACCAACACCCGCAGTCTCACCACCGTGCCGCCGGAACGCCGCCGGATCCGGGCGGAGGCCCTGCGACCTTTGAGCCAGCGGTTCCTCGAGCGGGCGGCGCAGGGGACGCTACGCTGGGTCGGTACCCAGTACCCCACCCAGGCGGCGGCCCAGGAGGCGGAGATGTCCCTGGAGGAGTACGAGGACTTCGTGTACGGGGCGGGTTTCCTGGACCGGCCAGACCCCGTGGCGGAGTGGGAGAGGGTGCGGGAGCGGCAGCAGCGGATCGTGGAGTTCCTGTCCACCAAGCGCACGCTCCGGGTGGTGGCGGAGGACACGGACTTGGTCGTCGGGGTCGCAGGGCGGCGGTGGATCAACGCGGCGGGCGAGCACAACTTCCCTGACGGGGAGGTCTTCACCGGTCCCGAGGAGGACCGCACCACCGGGCACGTGCGGTTCACCTTCCCCGCCCTGTACGGGGGCCGAGAGGTCACCGGCGTGCGGCTGGCGTTCGAGGGAGGGCGGGTCGTCCACGCGGAGGCCGACAAGGGCCGGGAGTTCCTTCAGGAGATGCTGAACACCGACCCTGGGGCGCGCGTCCTGGGGGAGTTCGCCTTCGGGCTCAACCCTCACATCCAGCGGTTCACCCGGAACACCCTGTTCGACGAGAAGATCGGCGGGACGGTGCATATGGCGCTGGGTTCCTCCTACCCGGAGACCGGCGGCCGGAACCAGTCCGGCATCCACTGGGACCTGATTTGCGACCTGCGCCGGGGCGGGGAAGTGTACGCGGACGGAGAACTGATCCTCCAGGACGGCCGTCTCCTTCTCGACACCTGAGCCGCTGCGGTGTCCGGAGGCAGCCGGGGCTCAGGGCCAGGGCCAGTCCGCTTCCACCTCCGCGAGCAGGGCGTCGAAGAGCTGGCGCTGCTCCTCGGCCACCTCGTCGGCCCGCTGCGCGTACGCGGCGTGCTCCTGCGCTTTCAGGTAAACGTTGGCCAGCACGTTCTGCTGCAGGGTCCGCAGCAGGCCGAGGACCTCTGCCCGCGGGAACGGGCCGAACTCCCCCGCCCGCAGCCGGTCCACCAGCTCCCGGACCGGGCGTAGCTCGACCACGCACACCTGCTCGTAGGCGTCCCAGAGGCGGTCGCTCACGGCCTTCCCGCCCGCCGCACCCGGTGCACCTTCACGAAGTTCGTCCGGCCGCGGGCGATGATGGGTGCGGAGCCGGTCACCACCAGCACGTCTCCGGGCTTTACCAACCCCCTTCGGAGGAGCTCCTCCTCCGCGCGCACCAGCATGGCGTCCGTGTCCTCCTGGAATTCGATCACCACCGGATGAACCCCCCACCACAGGCAGAGCCCACGGGCGACCGCCTCGTCCTCCGTGAGGGCCACGATGGGTTCTGCAGGCCGGTTCTTTGAGACCAGCTGGGCGGTCCTGCCGCTGCGGGTGATCACCACGATGGCCTTGGCCCGGAGGTCGTGGCTCAGGCGGCACGCGGCGGCAGCCACGGCTTCCGCGATCCCCAGGCGGCGGTCGTGGTGGCGGGGCGCCTGGTACAGCTGAGGGCTGGCGGCTTCCACCTCCACCGCGATCCGGTCCATCATGCGGACGGCCTCCAGGGGATAGCGGCCAACCGCGGTCTCCGCCGACAGCATCACCGCGTCGGTGCCGTCCAAGATGGCGTTGGCCACGTCGGACGCCTCGGCACGGGTGGGCCGCGGGTGGTCCACCATGGACTCCAGCATCTGGGTGGCGGTGATCACCGGGATGCCGAGCTCGTTGGCCCGGCGGATGATGTGCTTCTGCAGGGTGGGCACGCGCTCCGGTGCCAGCTCCACGCCCAGGTCTCCCCGGGCCACCATAACCCCGTCGCTGGCCTGCAGGATCTCCTCCAGGTGGTCCACGGCTTCGGCCTTCTCCAGCTTGGCCACCAGGGGGACGGTGCGGCCGAGCCGCTCCATGAGCTCCCGAGCCCGGGCCACGTCCTCCGCCCGCCGCACGAAGGACAGAGCCACGAAGTCCACGCCGGCCTCCAGCCCGAACCGCAGGTCCTCCACGTCCTTGTCCGTGAGGGCGGGCGCCCGCAAGGCGACCCCCGGGAGGTTGATCCCCTTGTGCTCCTCCAGCAACCCGCCCCGCACCACCCGCGCCCGGACCTCCTGTGGGCCTACCGAGGTCACCGCCAGCTCGAGTTCGCCGTCCGACAGCAGGATGCGGTCGCCGGCGCGGACCTCCCGCACCAGCTCCGGGTAGGTGATGGACAGACGCTGGGCGGTCCCTCCCTCCGCGTGGGTCCCAATAACCACCTCGCTGCCTTCTTCCAGAACCACGGGCCGGTGGTCGCGCAGCTCGCCCACCCGGATCTTCGGCCCCTGAAGATCCTGGAGGATAGCCACTGGCCGGCCCAGCTCCGCGCTGAAGCGGCGGACGAGCTGGATCCAGCGCCGGTGCTCTTCCCGGGTCCCGTGGGAGAAGTTGAATCGCATCACGTCCACACCCGCCTCCACGAGGGCGCGCAGGCGGTCGGGTTCCCCCGTGGCGGGACCGATGGTGGCCACGATCTTGGTCCGCCTCCGGCGAGGCGGGGTGTACTTCAAGGCCATCTCCGGAGTCCCTCCCGTGTCTCCACAGCATACTACGTGGCTCCTGCTGCCTTTCTTAAAGATAGGAAGTCGGTGCACGACCCTGGAAATACCCGCGGGGAGGCAGCGGTGCGCGAGGCTAACGTCCCGGGGCCGGGAGAGCGACTGCGACTGGAAGGCTACGTGCGGCTGCTGGTGGCCGTGACAGTGGTGGCGCTGGTCGGCCTGTGGGGGCTCGGTGGGTACGGGGGTTGGGGGTGGGCTGCCTGGCCGGACCTGGCGGCCCTGACCCTGATCACCCTGCTCGCGGCCTTCGGGCTGGACGATGAGCCCGTGGACGCGGTAGAGATCGGGGGGGGGGGGTTTGTGGTGGTGGGCCCCTTCCTGTCCGTGGGGATGGCAGCGGTGCTGTCGCCCCTGCTGGACCTCCTCCGCCGGGCTCACGGGCTGCGGGCGGGCTACCGCTTCGGGCGCCGCGTCCTCCCCGCAGTCGTCGCGGGGGCGGCCTACCTGTACGCGGTGCCCGTCCAGCGGTGGGTCGACCTGGGACGCAACGCCGCGGGTTACCTCCTGGTGGGGATCGTGTGGAGCATGGCCACCCTGGCCATCCGGGCCCGCTATTTCGCCACGCTGTCGGGAGCGCCCGTGATGCGCACCCTGCACCTCCACGCCCGGCCGGGGCTGGGGCCCCTGGTGGTGTCCGTGCCGCTGGGGGTGGCGGTCGCCTCCCTGTTCCAGGCGGACCCCGCGGCGGTCGTGGCCCTCCTGCTACCGGCCCTGCTCGCCCGCAAGCTCACGACCGGCGGGCGGGTCAGCGCGGAGACCGACCCCCTGACCGGCTTCGACCTCCCCCACCGCCTGTGGGAGCGGCTGCACCAGGAGATGCTACGGGCGCAGCGCCAAAGACAGCCCCTGGCGGTATTGGTCCTGGTGCTAGAGAACCTGGAGGAGCTCCGGCGCGTCCTGGGGAGCACCGGGACGGGAGCGGTGGTGCAGGAAGTGGCCCGTGCGGTGCAGCGGGAGCTGCGGCGGTCCGACTACGTGGCCCACCTCACCGAAGACCGCCTCGTTTGCCTGCTGGCGGGTGCCACGGTGGAGCAGGCGGAGCGGGTGGCTGCCCGGATCCGCAGCGAGGTGGTCATGCGCACACCGGCGCGGGTGTCCTTCGGCGTGTCCGCCTACAGCGGGGGGACGGAGGAGCCCAGTGCGGTGCTCGGTGCGGCGGACGTGGCCGCGGAGCGGGCGCGGAGGGCGGGAGATCGGGTGGTCCGGGGTTGATGGTATAATCGCCGCGGGCCGCCGGCGTAGCTCAGTCGGCAGAGCGGCTGATTCGTAATCAGCAGGTCAGGGGTTCGAATCCCCTCGCCGGCTCCAGCGGGAATTCCGCCTGAGGTTCGAACGCACAGACTTCGTGGGCCACTCCGCTGCGTCCTCTGAGGACTCCCGTGACGGGTAGGATGCGCTGCTTACACGCATTCGATCCCGTGGGCCCTCGGGGTCGGGGAGCGGCAAGCGGTGCGGGCGGCCGGTGGCTGCGCAAGCGAACCTATGTACGAATACCCTCGCGGCCTCCCAGTTTCCGCGAGGATCGGAAAACCCGTGGGCTGCGGCTCCCGTCCCCGCAGGATTCATGCGGCAGGCCAACAGCGCAGCGATACCCTGGTGCATGGCGGCAGCGAGCCTCCTTTCCGGGATGTTGTCTCCTAGCCATCCCTTGGCTCGTCTGCCGCCTACTCCTTCACCGA
>JBKBVM010000189.1:0-3195 GCA_046289555.1 bacterium | reverse complement strand
GGGCCCATCGTCCCCTGCCCGCCCGTCCCGCCACCCGGCGAGGCGGGACTAGTGTGCCCGGCCCCGCACCACCTTCCGCTCCAGCGCCTGCAGGCCCCAGGTGGAGAGGACCCCCAGGGCGGACAGTACCACGATGGCGGCCAGCAGCTTGGACGTCTGCATCAGGTCACCGGCGTGCAGGATGGTGAACCCGATGCCGGTGGCCGCGGCGATCATCTCCGCGGAGACCACCAGGAGCAACGACATCCCCGCGGCCAGGCGGAAGGCCGCGAACATCACGGGCAGCGCCGCGGGCAGCCGCACCTTGGTGACCACCTGGAAGGCAGACGCTCCCAGGCTCACGGCCGCCCGCACCAGCTGAGGGTCGGTGCCCCGGATCCCCGCCATGGTCCCCACCGCCACCGGGAAGAACGCCCCGATGGCGATGACCGCCACCTTGGACGCCTCCCCGATACCCAGCCACAGCACCAGCAGCGGCAGCAGCGCGATCTTCGGGATGGGGTAGGTGGCGGCGATCAGCGGGTCCACCACCGCCTCCGCCAGGGGCGACACCGCGGCCACGGTCCCCACGACCACTCCGACCCCGGTCCCCAGCAGGAACCCGAGAACGATCCGGACCAGGCTGGCCTGCAGGCTCCTCCACAGCTCCCCGCCCGTCGCCATCCCCAGCAGCTCCGCGGCCACCGCGGTGGGAGGCGGGAGGAACACCGCGGGGATCCCGCCGAGCCTCGTGGCCAGCTCCCACACGACGACCACGGCCGCGAGGGAGGCTGTCCGCACCGCCGGGCCCCACGGACCCTCGCCCCGCTCCGCCCGGGCCTCCAGGACCACCACGTCACGCCGGACTTCCGTCGTCATGGGTCTCCTCCAGCGCCGCGCGCGCTTCCTCCTTGAGACTGGACCAGATGCGGTGGCAGAACCGGCCGAACTCCGCGTCCGCGAGCAGCGCCTCCGTGCGCGGCCTCGGAAAGGGCACCGGGAGCACTTCCCGGACACGGCCCGGCCTGCGGGACATCACCACCACCCGGTCGCTCAGGAACACCGCCTCCTGGATGTTGTGGGTGACGTACAGCACCGTCTTGCGCGTGGCTTCCCACAGGCGCAGGATGTCCTCCTGCAGGAGCTGCCGGGTCTGGGCGTCCAGGGCCGACAGAGGCTCGTCCATCAGCAGCACCGCGGGGTCCACGCACAGGGCCCGGGCGATCCCGACCCGTTGCCGCATCCCCCCCGACAGCTCGTGCGGGTAGCGGGACTCAAACCCCGAAAGCCCCACCTGGCGGACCAGCGCCGCGGCCCGGTCCAGCCGCTCCGCGCGGCCCACCCCGCGGACCTCCAGCCCGAAGGCCACGTTGTCCAGCACCGTCCTCCACGGGAAGAGCGCGAACTCCTGGAACACCACCGCGGTCCGAGGACGACCCCCCGCGTCCCCCTCGAACACCACGCGTCCGGACGAGGGAGGGATGAGCCCCGCGGCAATGAGCAGCAGGGTGGACTTGCCGCAGCCACTGGGCCCCACCAGGGACACGAACTCGGAACTCGCCACCGCGAGGTCCACCCCGGCCAGGGCCGGGACTTCGGTCCCGTCGCGCCTGCGGTACGTCTTGTGCACCGACTCGAACCGGACCTGCACGCCCTGCACCTCGGCCCGCGGGCTGCCCCTGAGTCCGGGTCCTGTGCCGCCGGAAACCCGAGGTTACCGGCCGAGCTGCCGGACGGCCTCGTTCACGAAGCTCGCGTCCACGAACTGCTGAACGGAAAGAGGCCGCTGCAGCATGCCGTTCTGCAGGTACCACGCGATCTGCCGCTCGATGTCCAGCACGTACAACCGCGCGTCCCGGTCGATGTAGGGCAGCGATTTCCGCACGGCAGACTCCGGTGCGCCGACCACCCGCGCCGTCACGCGCACGATGGACTCGCACAGGGGTCCCGGGGGCCTGCGCAGGCAGCTGTCGTGGTACTCCCGGGTGGCCCGCACGTACGCCTTCATGAAGGCCACGCCCAGATCGCGGTTCTGCCGCATCCGCTCCCCGTAGAACACCCCCGTGACCTGGTTGACCAGGCGGTCGCCCACGTAGAACAGGACCTTGCCCCAGCCCTCCTCCTCCGCCACCGCGCCCCACGGCGGCGACAGGATCGCCGCGGCGATCTGGCCTGCCCGCAGGGCCTGGACCACCAGGGACAGGTCCCTCAGGGGCACCAGCTCCACGTCCTGGGGGGTCAGGCGCTCGCGCTCCAGGAGCTTGGCGATCTGGTAGTGGAAGGTGGAGCCGAGGGTGGTGAGCCCGACCCGCTTGCCCCGCAGGTCCCGCAGGCTACGGACCCCGGCCTCGTAGCTGGACCGGGGCACCACCACCGCGTTCAAGGGGTAACCGGGCCGCTCCTGGCCGCGGTCCGCCACCAGCCAGATCTTCCCGCCCCCCGCCGCCAGGTTGAAGAGGGTGCCCGTGATCCCGGTGGCGCCCACCTCCACGTCGCCCGTGGCCGTGGCGGTGGCCACCGGCGCGGCGGCCCCGAAGTACACCATCCGCACGTCCAGCCCTTCCTGCCGGAAGTACCCCCGCTCGTCGGCCCAGAACAGAGGGGCACCGCCCACCAGCTTCAGGGTCCCCACCCGGACCGTGACGGGCGCCTGGGCGGCCACCGTCCCGCTCAGAACCAGTACCGCTACGAGTACCGCCCCGTAGCGCACGACCCTCACCCGCATCGTTTCCCTCCCAGCTGGAGCGCCTTAGCCGGCGCGTCCGCACGGGACATAGTGTAGCGCACGATAAGCCCCGGCTTCCTCCAGAGCCCGGGGGTCGGCGATCTACGATCCACGTTTAGCCGCCGGCCTGAGGCGGCCAGCCGATTTCCGCTCAGCCTGCCAGCCGTCCACGCTCCGTCAAGGTAGGGGCGCGCTGACGGGTGCCGTAAGTGGATCCCGGGCGAGGGCACGGCGGTCCCTCGGTCACCGCCTCGGGCTTGGGGCCACGTGCTGCAGCACGAAGCTCCGGAACGCCTCCCCCGTGGGCCGCAGGCTTCCACCCGGGTTGACCAATCCCCGCGCTTTCGATCCATCCAGGCCGAACCACACCGCAATCGGGATGCCCAGCTCCACGATCTTGCCCATGACGGCCGTCGTCTGGTTGGGGTCGTCGGTGGTCTGTCCGACTTCGTTCGTAATGACCGGCAGGCCCGTCTGCGCCCTGAGGAAGG
>JBKBVM010000188.1:0-3223 GCA_046289555.1 bacterium | reverse complement strand
GACGGTGGAGGAGGTGGCCCGGGCCACGGGCGGCCGCCTCGTCCGGGGCGACCCGGGCATTCCCGTTTGTTCGGTCAGCACGGACAGTCGGAGCTGTGGCCCTGGGGCGCTGTTCGTCGCCCTGCGGGGACCGCGGCGGGACGGGCACGAGTTCGTCGGCGAGGCGGCGCAACGCGGGGCCGCAGCCGCGCTGGTGGCCCGGCCGTTGGAGGTGGCCCTGGCCCAGGTCCGCGTCCCCGACACCCGGGTAGCCCTGCTGCCCCTGGCGGCGGCCTGGCGCGCGCGGTTCCCGGTGACGGTGGTCGGGGTGACGGGCAGCGTGGGCAAGTCCACCACGGTGCAGATGGTGACCGCGGTCCTGGAGACGCGTTTTCCCGTGCACGCGTCGCAGCCTGAGTGGAACGCGGAGCTGGGCGTTCCCCTCACGGTGTTCGGGCTTCGGCCGGAGCACCGCTACGCGGTGGTGGAGCTGGCGATGCGGGGGATGGGGCAGATCGCAGAGCTGTGCCAGGTGGTCCGTCCCCACGTGGGGATCGTGACCCGGGTGGGCGCCGCCCACACCGAACAGCTGGGGTCCGTGGAGCGCGTGGCCCAGGCCAAGGCGGAGCTGGTGAAGGCCTTACCCTCAGACGGCGTGGCGATCCTCAACGGGGACGACCCCCTCGTCCGCGGGATGGCGGGCCTGACTGCCGCGAAGGTGGTGCTGTGCGGTACGGGGGACGACTGCGAGGTCCGAGCGGACCGGGTTGAGGTGGCCGAGGACGGCGTGCGGTTTGTGGTCCGGGTAGGCAGGGGATCCGCGGAGGGCTTCCTGCCCGTGCCCTCGCGTCACCTGGTGGCCAACGCCCTGGCGGCCGTGGCGGCGGGGCTGCAGGCGGGCGTGCCGCTGGATCAGGCGGTGGAAGCCCTGCGGGAGTTCCGGCCGCCGCGCATGCGGCTGGAGGTGCTACGGGCATCCGGCCACGTGCGGGTGATCAACGACGCGTACAACGCGAGCCCGCTTTCGGTGGAGGCGGCCCTGGAGGCCGCACGTGCGCTGCGGACGGGACGGCGGCTGGTGGCCGTGCTGGGGGAGATGCGGGAGCTGGGGGAGCTAGAGGTACCGGCGCACCGGGAGGTGGGCAGGCGGTGTGCGGTGGAGGGCGTGGACCTGCTGGTGGCGGTGGGCGAGGCCAGCCGGGAGCTGGCGCAGGCCGCGGTGCAGGCAGGGCTGCCCCGCGACCGGGTGGTGTGGGTCCCCGACGCGGAGGCGGCGGCCCTGGAGTTGAGCGCGCGGCTGCGGCCGGGTGACGTGGTGCTGGTGAAGGGCTCCCGGGCGGTGGGCCTCGAGCGGGTGGTGGAGGCCCTGCGGGACCGGTGACGCAGTGGGTGCTGTGGAGCGCGGTGGTCTCCGCCGCGGCCAGCGCGGCCCTGGCAGCGGCGCTGCTGCCGTGGCTGCGCCAGGTGGCACGGCAGCCTATCCGGGAGGACGCGCCCGCCCGCCACCGGCAGAAAGCCGGCACTCCCACCCTGGGCGGCTTAGCCATTCTCGGAGGGGCGGCGGCGGGGTTGGCAGCAGCAGGTACGTGGGCTCCCACGGTGGCCGTGGCGGCCGCGGCCGTGGCCCTGTACGGCGGGGTGGGGCTGGTGGACGACTGGCTGAGCCTGCGGCGCGGCCGGAACCTGGGGCTGCGGGCCCGCGAGAAGCTGGCCCTGCAGGTGCCGGTGGCGGTGGGGGTGGGCTGGTACGCGGCCCGGAACCTAGCTCACGGCACCGGGCTGTGGCTCCCCGGTGGGGGGACGTGGGAGCTGGGGTGGGCGTACGTTCTGTTCGCGGCCGTGTTCATGGTGGGGTTCGCCAACGGCACCAACCTGACCGACGGGTTGGACGGGCTGGCGGCGGGTTGCGCGGCCCTCGCGCTGGGCACCTACGCGGTGGTGGCCCTACGGACGGGGCAGCCAGAGCTCGCGGGTTTCGCGGCCTCCCTGGCGGGAGGCTGCCTGGGCTTTCTGTGGTTCAACGCGCACCCGGCCCAGGTCATCATGGGCGACGTGGGCTCCCAGGCCCTGGGAGCCGCGGTGAGCACCCTGGCGATCCTCACCCGCAGGGAGCTGTTGCTGTTCGTGGTGGGAGCGGTGTTCGTACTGGAGGCGGCGTCCGTGGTGGTACAGGTCACCTACTTCAAGCTGACGAAAGGCCGGCGGGTGTTCCGGAGCTCGCCCCTGCACCATCACTTCGAGCTGGCGGGCTGGGAGGAGCCCAAGATCGTCACGCGGTTCTGGGTGCTGGCCGGCCTCGCGGCGCTGGCCGGCCTGGTCCTGGTGTAGCCGTGGAAGGGCCGGGGAAGGTGCTGCGAGCGCGTCCCGTCCACCACCCGGCGGTGGAGGCGCTGCGGGGGAAGCGGGTGCACGTGCTGGGCATCAGCGGCACGGAGGGATCCGCGGTGGCGGAGTTCCTCGTGGCGCAGGGCATCGAGCCCATCTGTCACGACCTGCAGACCCCCGAGGAGTTCCCCGAGACCTTCCACCGGACCCACGAGTGGATGGAGCCAGGCGAGCGGGAGGACCGCGTGCGCTGGTGGCTGGAGCAGCCGGTTCGCTGGCGCCCCCGCTACCTGGAGGGCGTCGAGGACGCGGAGGTGGTGTTCCTGCCCCAGGCGTGGTTCCGCAGGCCCGAGAACGCCCGCATCAGGGAGCTGGTGGCCCGAGGCCTGCGGGCGCACAGCCTCACCCAGCTGGTCCTGGAGCTGGCACCGTGTCCGGTGGTGGGAGTCACGGGGACGAACGGGAAGTTCACCGTGGTCACCCTGGTCCAGCGGATCCTGAGCGCTTCGGGACTGCGGGCCTACGCCAGCGGCAACGACCGCACCCACGTGCCCGCGGTGTACTTCCTGCACGAGCTGGGGCCGGAGGACCGCCTGGTGCTGGAGCTGAGCAACCGCCAGCTGCTGGGGATCCGGCGAAGTCCTCCGGTGGCGGTGATCACCAACGTGAGTGTCCACCACCTGGACGACCACGGGAGCTTCGAGGCGTACGCAGCCTCCAAGGCCCGCATCTTCCAGTACCAGGGGCCGCAGGACGTCCTGGTGGCCAACCTGGACGACCCCGTGACGTGGTCCCTGGCCCAAAACGCACCCTCCCGGGTGGTGCCGTTCGGGGTGCAGGCCCGGGAGGGAGCGTGGCTAGAGGGGGACTGGATCTGCTGGCGGGATCGGCGGGTGTTGCCACGGTCGGACCTGATGGT
>JBKBVM010000187.1:0-3233 GCA_046289555.1 bacterium | reverse complement strand
ACCCGGACAACGTGGTGGCGGCCTGGGTGGGCGGGGTCACGGTGTCCGTGCGGGACTCCGATGGGCGCGTGTTCTGGCAGCGCGTCCTGCCGGAGCGGCTCCCGTCGGTGGTCCTGTGCGTGCCGGAGCTGCGGGTGCCCACGGGCGAAGCCCGGGCCCGGCTCCCCGCACAGGTGAGCCTGCAGGACGCGGTGTTCAACGCGGGCCGGGCTGCGCTGCTGGTGGCGGCCCTGTGCAACGGGGACTTCGGCGCGCTGGCGGTGGCCACCCAGGACCGGCTGCACCAGCCTTACCGGGAGCCCCTGGTGCCGGGGTTTGCGCACGCGGTGGCCGCGGCCCGGGAGGCGGGAGCGTGGGGAGCGGCGCTGAGCGGGGCGGGCAGCAGTCTGGTGGCCTTCTGCCCCCCGGAGTGCGTGGAGTCGGTGGGTGAGGCGATGCAAAGGGCCCTGGCGCGCTACGGGGTACAGAGCCGGTGGCGGGTCTCGTCCGTGGACGCGCGGGGCACGGTGGTGGAAGACGGTCCAGGAGGTGGAACGTGGGACGGGTAGCACACCTGAGGTGTCGGGCGTGCGGGACACCACATCCCGTGGGTCCCGAGTACGTGTGCGAGCGGTGTTTTGGTCCGCTGGAGGTGGAGTACGAGGCGTCTAGCCTGCGGGAGGCCACGCGAGAACGGATCGCGTCCGGCCCCCGGTCCATCTGGCGGTACCGTGCCCTGTTGCCTGCGGAGCCGGAGGAGGACGACCTGCAGCCGGGCTTCACCCCCCTGATCCCGGCCCGGCGGCTGGGCGAGCGCCTCGGGCTGCGCCGCCTGTACCTGAAGAACGACACCACCAACCCCACCTGGTCTTTCAAGGACCGGGTGGTGGCGGTGGCGGTGGCCGCGGCCCGGGCCTTCGGGTTCCGGGTCCTGGCGTGCGCCTCCACCGGGAACCTTGCCCACGCGGTGGCTGCCCACGCGGCGCGGGCGGGCATGCGGGCGGTGGTGTTCGTGCCTCAGGGTCTCGAGGCGGGGAAGGTCCTTAGCACCTCCGTGTACGACCCTACGGTGGTGGAGGTGCAAGGGACCTACGACGACGTGAACCGCCTGTGCACCGAGATCGCGGGCGAGCACCCCTGGGCCTTCGCCAACATCAACCTGCGGCCCTTCTACTCGGAGGGCTGCAAGACCCTGGGGTTCGAGGTGGCGGAGCAGCTCGGGTGGAGGCTGCCAGACCACGTGGTGGTACCCGTGGCCTCCGGTAACCTGTTCGTCAAGACGGAAAAGGCCTTTGCGGAGCTGGCGCAGCTGGGGCTGGCGGAGGGCACCATGCCGAGGCTGCACGGGGCGCAGCCCGCGGGCTGCGCACCCATCGCCGCAGCCCACCGGCGGGGCGATAGCCAGGTAGTCCCCGTGCGACCGCAGACGGTGGCCAAGTCCCTCGCCATCGGCAACCCCGCGGACGGGTACTATGCGTTGCAGACGGTGCGCAGGACCGGCGGGGTGTTCGAGGTGGCCACGGACGAGGAGATCGTGGAGGGGATGCGGCTGCTGGCGCAGACGGAGGGCATCTTCGCCGAGACCGCGGGCGGGGTTACGGTGGCGGTGCTCCGCAAGCTGGCGGAGGCAGGGGTGTTGGGACCGGACGACGTGGTGGTGGCGCTGCTGACCGGCGCGGGTCTCAAGACCCTGGAGGCGGTGTCCGACGGCGGCCGGCCTGCTATCCGGATCCGGCCGACCCTGAAAGACTTCGAGCGGCAGGTGCTGGCCGCGGTCTAGGGAGGAGAAGGTCCAGGGCCGACGAAGTTGGCCTGCCGGGTGCCAGCGGGGTACCGCGGAGATCCGCCCGGCGCCCAGGTGCGCGGATGAGTCTCGTGGTGGAGCCGGCCAAACCCCAGGACGAGCCGGAGATCCAACAGCTGGTCCAGGCCGTACTGAGCGAGTTCGGTTTGCCCTACGACGCGTCGGTGGCGGAGGAGCTGACCGACCTGGAGGAGCACTTCCCCCCGCCGCGGTCTGTGTTCTTCGTGGCGCGCCTGGACGGCCGCATCGTGGGCACTACCGCGGTGAAGGAGGCCGGCAGGGGCCGCGCGGTCCTCAAGCACCAGTACGTGCACGCGGACTACCGGCGCCGGGGGATCGGGGCCAAGCTCCTGGACGCGGCGTTGGTGTACTGCCGGGTGTGCGGCTATCGCGAGGTCGAGCTGGAAACAGCTCCGTGGATGCAACAGGCGCAGCGGCTGTACCGGTCCCGCGGATTCCGGGAGATCCAGCGCGACGAACAGTCGGTGCGCTACCACCTGGTGCTGGCGCCCTGACGTGGCCCCCTCGGCAGTCGACGGTCCTGAGGCGCTGGAGCGCATCGCCCGGGAGATCCGCTCCTGCACCCGATGTCCTTTGCACCAGCAGCGAACCCAGGCGGTGCCCGGCGAGGGCCCGGCAGACGCTCCCCTCCTCTTTGTGGGCGAGGGGCCGGGGGCCGAGGAGGATCAGCAGGGGCGGCCCTTCGTGGGGGCGGCGGGGCGTCTTCTGGACCGGCTGCTTGGGAGCATCCGGATCCCGCGGGAGCGCGTCTTCATCACCAACACGGTGCGGTGTCGCCCGCCCGGGAACCGGGAGCCGCACCCCGACGAGGTGGCCGCCTGCCTGCCGTACCTGGTCCGCCAGATGGGTGTCCTTCATCCGCGGGTGGTCTGTCTTTTGGGCGCCACGGCGACCCGGGCCCTCCTGGGCTCCGACCAGAAGCTGAACCAGGTGCGGGGACGGGCCCTCCGGGAGGGAGGCCGCTGGTGGTTCGCCACCTACCACCCCGCCGCTGCCCTGCGCAGCGCCTCTTTGGCGAACGCCCTCCAGGAGGACTTCCGACGCCTGCGGCGGCTCGTGGACGTGGAGTGGGGAACCGAGGACCCTGCTCGCTGGAAGCCCGGTGCCCTGCACAAGATCTTCGCCGACCCGCAGCCCACAGAACCCATCCTGCTGTCCGAGGCGGGTACCCTGCGGATCAGCTGGGAGGTGCGGGGTGTGCACCCAGTGTTCCGCACCGAGTCCGCCTTGGCCGAGCTGCTCCGGCGTTTCGTTCTGCGGCAGCGCGGGGCCGACGCGGGGGTGGTGTTGGAGGTGGTGAAACTCCAGACGACAGACGGGAGTGGCCGACCGGTACCGCCCGAAAGTCCCGACTGCACCCACCTGCACGCGGAGGTGTGCCCTGTTGGGAGCGGAGAGCAGGGGGGGGGGGGGGGGGGCGCCCCCCCCC
>JBKBVM010000186.1:0-3236 GCA_046289555.1 bacterium | reverse complement strand
GTGCGCCGCACGTCCCCTTCCCGCTCCAGCCGACGCTGGCGGACCCGGGCGCCCACCCGCAACCAGCCGGACTCCTCGGTCAGGTAGTCCAGGGCGTCGATGCGGTTGATGTCCACCACCATCTCCGGACGCGCCAGCCGTAGGTTCAGCAGGGGCACGAGGCTCTGGCCGCCTGCCAGCACCTTCGCGGCCGCTCCGTGGTGCGCCAGCAGGTCCAGCGCCTCCTCCACCGATGCAGGGTCCTGGTAGTCGAAGACCGGCGGCTTCACGGGGAGCCCTCCTGCAGCTTCCGGTCCAAACACTGGAAGAACTGGCCGGCGAGCATGCGGGCGATGCCCGGGATCATGCGGCTGCCGAGGGTCAGGGCACCTCCCACCTGCACCTCTCCGGACCAGCGCACGCCCGTCTGTGCCCCCTGGTCTTCCAGCTCCAGGACCCCCACGGCCCGCACGAAGCCCGCGCCGCTGCTGCCCTCCACCTGCACCGCGTAGCGCTCGGGCGGGGTGCGCTCGGTGATCCGGAGCTTGCCCTTGTAGGTGCCGCGGATCGCGGCGATCCCGATGGACAGCACCGCCTCGAACTCGTCAGGACCCGTGGGCCGGAGCTCCTGCATGCCAGGCGTGCAGCTGGCCAGGGCCTGCGGGTCGTCCAGCAACGCCCACACGCGATCCCGGGGTGCGTGCAAGGTCTCGGTTCCCTCGATCTTCATGGCCCCCTCCGGGTAGCTTTCTGGATCAGTTCGAACAGCGCGTCCGGATGCAGCGGCATGCGGAGGATCTCCAGTTCCAGATCGTCCAGGGCGTCCTCGATGGCCTGTGCCACAAGCGCGGGAACCGGGATCACGCCTCCTTCCCCCGCTCCCTTGGCGCCGATGGGGTTCAGGGGTGAGGGGGTCTCCTGGTGGATCACCTCGATTTCCGGGATCTCCACCGCGGTGGGGATGTGGAAGTCCATGAAGGAGCCCGACAGGAGCTGCCCGGAGTCGTCGTACACCAGGCGCTCGAAGAAGGATCCCCCGATCCCCTGGGCTACGCCGCCGTGAATCTGGCCGTCCAGGATGAGGGGGTTGAGGACGGTCCCGCAGTCGTGCACCACCACGTACCGCAGGAAACGCAGGGTGGCGGTTTCCGGGTCTACCTCCACCAGCGCGGCGTGCACCCCGTGGGAAAAGGTCCCCCGGGGCGGCGCGAAGTAGCGGGTGGCTTCCAGGCCCGGTCCCTCCCACTCGGAGGGGATCACGCCCCGCAACGGGTTCGCCGCCCGGGCCACCTCGCCTAAGCTCACGGAGCGCGACGGCGCCCCGCGCACCCGGACCTGTCCGTCTGCCAGCTCCAGGTCCTCCGGACTGGCCTCCAGCAGGGAGGCGGCCACCTGCAGGGCCTTCTGCCGGACCGCCTGGGCCGCCAGGTGCACCGCGCTGCCGGCCACCACCGCGGCCCGGCTGGCGAACGTCCCGGTCCCCCACCCGAAGGCCCCGGTATCCCCGGTGACCACGTGGACGTCCCGGACGTCCACGCCCAGGGCTTCCGCCACCACCTGGGCCAGGGAGGTGAAGTGGCCCTGGCCCTGGGTCCCCACGCCCGTAGCCACGTACACCCTCCCTGAGGGTTCCACGGTGACGCGGCAGCCCTCGTACGGCCCGATGCCGGAGCCCTCCACGTAGCACGCGAACCCCAGCCCCACCCGGCGGCCCTGGGCCCGGTAGCGGGCCTTCTCCTCCGGCCAGCGGGCGTAGTCCACCGCCTCCAGGGCGCGTTCCAGGGCCGCGGGGTAGTTCCCGCTGTCGTACACCAGGGGCGCGTTGTCCTGGTAGATCAGACCCACGTCGTAGGGGAACTCGTGAGGCTGGATGAAGTTCCGGCGGCGGATCTCCGCGCGGTCCATCCCGAGCTCGCGGGCGGCGAGGTCCAGCAGCCGCTCCATGACGAACACCCCGTGGGGCCGCCCTGCACCCCGGTACGGGCTCACGATGGTCTTGTTGGTGAACACCGCGCGGAACTCCGCGTGGTAGTTGGGGATCCGGTACGGCCCCGGGAGCGTGCACTCCGCCACGATGGGGACGATGAGGCCATAGGGGATGTATGCGCCCGCGTCGTGCAAAAACACCGTGCGGACCCCGAGGATGCGGCCCTCGCGGTCCAGGGCGATCTCCGCGTCGTGGATCTGGGTGCGCTCGTGGTTGGTGGCCACGAAGTGCTCCCGCCGGTCCTCGATCCACTTCACGGGCCGGCCCAGCCGCATGGCCGCCAGAGGCACCAGCACCTCCTCGGGGTAGAACATCATGATCTTTGGCCCGAAGCCGCCGCCCACGTCCGGCGCGATCACCCGCACGTCCTTCTGGGCCAGCCCGAACAGGGCCGCCAGCCCGTTCCGGATGGGGATGGGAGCCTGGGTGCTGTCCCACACCGTCAACTGGCGTGCCCTGGGGTCCCACTGCGCAACCACCCCGCGGGTTTCCATGGGCGAGGCGCACCCCCGGTCCACCACGAACCTCCGCGCCAGGACGAGATCCGCGCGGGCGCGCGCCGCCTCGTAGTCGCCCACACGCTGGACTGAGTGGGCAGCCACGTTGGTGCCGATGTCCTCATGCACCAGGGCAGGCCGACCGGCCGCGGCCTCCTCCAGGTCCACCACCGCCGGCAGGGGCTCGTAGTCCACCTCAATGAGCTCTGCGGCGTCTTCCGCCGCGTAGCGGCTGCTGGCCACCACGAACGCCACGGGCTCGCCCACGTGCCGGACCTTGTCGGGGGCCAGCGCGTACTGGGTCTTGTGGTGCTTGAGGTCTGGGTGGGGGATCAGCTTGGGAAGCGGCTCCTGGAGACTGGGGGGCAGGTCCGCGTGGGTGAGCACCAAGAGCACGTCCGGGTGTTCGAGGGCCCGCCGGACGTCGATCCGCAGGATGCGGGCGTGGGCGTGGGGGCTGCGGAGTACCACGGCGTGCAGCAGCCCCGGCAGCTGGACGTCATCCACGAACAGGGCCTGCCCCACCAGGAGGCGAGGGTCCTCGTTGCGCTTGATGGGTGCGCCGAGCCAGCGGGTCGTCATGGCCGTCCCTCTTCCAACGTCCGGAACAGAACGTCTGTATTCGCCGCCTGGCCAGGAAGACCCTACCGGGCGGCAGGAGATCTGCCCCCGGCTGCGGAATCCACGGCGAAAAAGGGGCTGCCGCGCCCCCGGGACGGTGGGTGGACAGAGATGCACGGGGTTTCGCTGGCGCACGAGCCGCTCGCGCAGCT
>JBKBVM010000185.1:0-3239 GCA_046289555.1 bacterium | reverse complement strand
CACATGGGCGGGAGGATGGGACCCGGGTTTGGCACCTGGCAGGGAACACCGGCGTTGTCTGTGGAGCGCGCGCGGGAGGTGGCCCGGACGTTCGTGGACCGGGTCTTCCCGGGGGCCGTACCCGGCCCGGGGACGGAGTTCTACGGTTACTTCACCTTCGATCTGAAACGGGACGGGGCCACCTTCGGGATGCTGAGCGTGAACGCGTACACGCGCCAGGTGTGGTATCACGCCTGGCACGGAGCGTTCCGACAGGAGAAGGAGCTGTAAGGAGGCGGAGATGAACTGGCGGGACGCGGTGCTGGTGGCGGTTGTGGTGCTGGGAGTCCTGGTGTTGTTGCCGGCCGTGTGGATGGGCATGGGAGGTTGGGGTTGGATGATGGGGCCTGGGATGATGGGGCCCGGAATGATGAGCCGGTGGGGCGGTTGGGGCTGGGGCTGGGGTGGGCTAGTGGGATTGGTCGTCCTCCTTCTCCTGGTGGCGGGTGTAGCCCTAGTGGTTGTTGGGCTCACGCGGCGGGAAAGAGCCGAGAGCGCCCTGGAGATTCTGCGGGAACGTCTGGCAAGGGGGGAAATCACCGCGGAGCAGTACGAGGAGTTACGGAAACTCCTCCAGTAGACCCCAGCGTCTACCATGGGGGTCAGATGGTCCGCGTCCTCGTGGTGGACGACGACGAGGCAATCCTGAGCCTCCTGGGGTCGTACCTCGCGCGCGAGGGATTCGAGGTCCAGACGGCGGCGGACGGTCAGACCGCCCTTGCCACGGCCCGGACCTTCCGCCCCGACGTGGTGGTGCTCGACGTTCTGCTTCCCGGCTTGGACGGGCTGGAGGTGCTCCGTCGGTTGCGGGCCGAGGGGGAGCCGTATGTGATCCTCCTCACGGCAAAGGTGGAGGAGGCAGATCGGGTCGTGGGTCTGGAGCTGGGAGCCGACGACTACGTGACCAAGCCTTTCAGCCCCCGGGAACTGGTAGCCCGGATCCGGGCCGTGCTGCGCCGGGGTCGCGGCCGGGCGGAGGTCCCGGAGGCTCCCCTGGTGTTCCGGCGGCTTCGGATCGACCCCGCGCGCCGGGAGGTATGGCGGGACGGGGAACGGGTCCACCTCACGCCCCTGGAGTTTGGCCTGCTGCGGGCCCTGGCGTCCTTCCCCGGCCGGGTATGGACCCGGGAGCAGCTCATCGAGCGGGTGTGGGGCCACGACTACTTCGGGGACGAGCGGGTGGTGGACGCGCACATCAAGGAGCTCCGCCGGAAACTGGGAGACGACCCGGCGCGCCCCTCTTTCATCGGCACGGTCCGCGGCGTCGGGTACCGGTTCGTGGACGAGCCCGCGTAGGATGCCCACGCGGCTGTTCCCCAAGCTCCTCCTCGCCTTTCTGGTCGTCATCGCCACCGGCGCGGTGGTGGCCTGGGGGACCGCATGGGGTCTCGCGCCCCTGGCGTTCTCGGAGCACCTGGCCACCATGGCGGACCGGCTGGGCCGCGAGGCGGGGCTGGTGGACGAGGTGTTCGCAGGATTCCAGCAGGCGCTGGGCACCGCGGTGCTGGTGGCCGTGGCCGCGTCTGTCCTGGTGGCGTTCGGGGTGGCCACCTTTGTGGCTCGCCGGATCGTGGACCCCATTGAGGCCATGCGACAGGCCGCGGACCGGATCGCCTCCGGGCGGTACGGGGAGCGCGTTCCGGTGCGGTCCGCGGACGAGCTGGGGGAGCTCGCGGACCAGTTCAACCGCATGGCGGCCTCCCTGCAACGGCTGGAGCGCGCCCGCCGGGACCTGGTGGCAGACGTGGCGCACGAACTGCGCACACCTTTGGCAGGCCTGGCGGGCTACCTGGAAGGGCTGCTGGACGGCGTTCTAGAGCCCTCCCCCGAGCTGCTGGGCCGCATGCACCGGGAGGTCCGTCGTCTCGAGCGCTTGGTGGAGGACCTCCAGGAACTGTCGCGGGTCGAGGCCGGACGGGTGGAGTTGCGGCGAAGAGCCGCGTCGATGCACGAACTACTGGAGGTGGTGCTCTCCCGGCTCCGGTCGCAGTTTGTGGACAAAGGGGTGCGCCTAGTGGTGGAAGTACCCGCGGACCTGCCCCGCGTGCTCGCAGACCCCGACCGGGTGGCCCAGGTGCTGACCAACCTTCTGGGGAATGCCCTTCAGTACACTCCCTCCGGGGGCCAAGTGACCGTACGGGCATGGCCCGTGGACGGGGAGGTGGCGGTGTCGGTGATCGACACCGGAGTCGGGATCCCCGCGGAGCACCTGCCCCACGTCTTTGAGCGGTTCTACCGGGTCGACCGGTCCCGGACCCGAGCCGGTGGCGGGACGGGGATCGGGCTCACCATCGCCAGGGGCCTGGTGGAGCTCCACGGGGGCCGCATCTGGGCGGAAAGCCCCGGCCTGGGCCGGGGCAGTACCTTCACCTTCACCCTGCCCCGGGCCGGGTAGCGTCCTTTACCGATTCTTCACGGACGGCGCAGGTGCGCCTCACGGAGGCTACGTATGCTCGGCTTCGGAGGAGAGTTGTGATGGTGTGGGTGGTGGCTTTCTGGATGCTGGTGGCGGTGCTGGCCGCGACGGTGGTGTCGCTGCTGTTTCCGCGGAACAGCAGTCGGGAAGACGCGCGTCGGGCCCTGCGGGAACGACTGGCCCGAGGCGAGCTCGGGACGGCGGAGTACCGGGAACAGATGCAAAGCCTGGAAGTGCGGAGCAGGAGTTCACGGGGTTGGGTGGGCGTCGCGGTCGTGGTGCTTCTGGCGGTCGTGACCGTGTGGGCAGTCCTCGCGATGAGCGCCGGGTGGGGCATGCACGGCCGCTGGGGTATGCCCGGCAGGCCCATGCCCCATATGGGAGGCTGGAACCCCAGCCCCGGGCCCAGCGCTCGTCCCGGCGGACGGCTCCTGCCCGTGGAGCTGGCGGACTTCACCTTCCGGCCTGGCGTGGTCCGGGTGCGGGCCGGAGAGCCTGTGAACCTGAGGCTGCGCAACACCGGTCGCGTCCCCCACGACCTGTACGTCCCGGATCTGGACTTCCGCGCCGCGGTGGCTCCGGGGCAGGAGGTCGTGGCGGGACTGGTAGCGGACCAACCCGGGACGTACGAGTTCTACTGCACGGTTCCCGGCCACCGGGAGGCGGGCATGCGGGGGGTCCTAGTGGTCTCGCCGTAGGCCCGCCACGTCCGGGCGACCGGTTCCAAGAGACGCCCACGTTCGACTGACGTCCCAGATTGCGTATCGTGGGACCGTACGAATGG
>JBKBVM010000184.1:0-3245 GCA_046289555.1 bacterium | reverse complement strand
ATCGCAGACACGAAGGCGAGGAGGGCCCCGGACACGATGCTGGGCGCGAGCAAGGGGAGGACGATGCGCCGCAGCTGCAGATGCAAGGGAGCGCCGGCCACGGCGGCTGCCTCCTGCAGCTCTGTGGACACCTGGAGGAGGGCCGCGGTGGTGGCGCGCACGGAGAGGGGCAGGTATTTGATCACGCAGACCACAACCAGCACGAGGAAGGTCCCGTAAAGGGAGGGGACGGGACCCCAAGGCCGTAGGGACGCGGCCAGGTAAATGGCGCCCAAGGCGATGCTGGGGATCAGGTAGGGAAGGAACGTGAGCTGGTCCAAAAGGAGCCCTGCCTTGGTGCCGCGGCAGCGAACGATGAGCTGCGCCAGGAGAAGGCCCGCGAGGGCTGTGAGGCCGGACACGGAGACAGCGAGGCGCAGGCTGTTGGCGGCAGCTGCGAGGATGGAACGATTTCGGAGGATCCCGGGTTCGCCGTCGGCAAGGGGAGGCTGTGAGCCACCGATCCAGAAATGAAGGGTCAGGTTCCGGAGGGAGTAGTCGTCGGGGTACCTCATCAGGCTCTCCCACAGGAGGAGGGACAAGGGCGCGGCGACCACCAGCAGGACGAGACCCCACGTCAGGACCGCTACGGACCGGCGCCAGCGGCCCAGGCGGACCTGTCGGGGTCGAACGCCGCGACCGCCCACCGTCACGTATGCCCGACGAGCCCCCAGCATCCGCTGGCCCAGGTAGACGGCGGCCGCGGAGATCAGCAGGAGCACGAGGGCGACCACGTAGCCCTGAGCTGCCGCCCCCGTGGTGAGGTGCGCGTAAAGGATCGTGGCCAGGGTGTAGTAGCGGATGGGGGCCCCCAGGAGGTAGGGAGTCGCGAACGCCCCGAGGGTGCGCGAGAAGGTCAGGACGAGCGCCGACAGCACGGCTGGGAGGACCAGGAGCAGGAGGACGCGTCGCCAGACCAGCAAAAGGGGAGCACCGGTCAGCTCTGCCGCCTCCTCCAAGCTGGCGTCCACGGATCGGAAGGCCGGTACCAGCAAGAGGAATGCGAAGGGAAAGTAGTGAAGTGCGAGTACCAGCACGATGGGGATCGGACCGTACGCCAGCCAATCCGGGGGTGAGGTGCCCGTGAGGGAGTGGAACAAGCTTCCGCCCCCAGCGGCGTCGGTGCGGAAGGCTGCTAGCCACGCCAGAGCGAGGGTCCAGCTCGGCATGATGAACGGGATCACCGCGACGGTCTGGAGCCACCGGGAGCCAGGCAGGTCGGTCCGGGCGACCAGCCACGCGAGAGCCGTCCCCAACAGGAGGGCCAGCGCCGCGGAGGTAAGGGAGGTGACGAGGGAGTTCGCAAGGGGCTGGTAGAAAGCGTTGCGGCTGACGGGCCCCGCGAGCGTGCGTTGCCAATGTGTCAGGGTTTTGGTCCCGGGCTCCAGGCCAGGGTCCAGCCGCAGGTCTGCCTCTGACCAGGTGACCGTCACGTCCACCAGCTGCAGGAAGGGGAGGACCACCAGGACCCCGAGCACACCCACGGAGACAGCCAGGGTGAGCCACAGCGACAGGGTGCCCCGCGCCCGGAGTCGGTTCACCTGAACTCGGAGCGCGGATGCCGAGACCATATGGAGTCCGCTCTCTTGGCGCCGCGTCAGCGCAGGTGGCGGATCCAGAAATCCCTCACTTTCGCGGAGTGCGTCCAGATAGCGCTGTGATCCGGGTCCCAGAATTTGAGCTGGTGGGGGAGGGGCATGCCGCGCGGCGGCGGTACGTCCGCTCGGGCCGGCAGGTGGCCGACGATGTGGTAGGGGGCAAAGCCTCCCCCACCCTTTTCGTCCCCCATAAGCCAGCGGATGAAGAGTTTCGCCGCCGCAGGGTGGGGAGCGAAAGCCGGGATGGCTATCACGGCCCGGTCGCTGACAGCGGCCACGGGTTCCACGGAGAGGGCTACGTCAACCTGAAGGGCCGGATTCCGCTCCTTCAGGCGCATCAGCGACCAAGCCGAGATGCCGACCGGAGGCCGGGCCTGCCCCGCTCGACCGACGGCCTCTACCACGGCGTCCGGCGAGGGTACCACCACGACCCCGTTCTGGAGCAACCGACGGATCCACTCGTAGCCCGCGTTCTCCACTCCGGGGCCCAGGGTCAGCGGCCCGTACTTGGCCCGATGGGCCCGGGCCATGTCCTCGTGCCGGACCGTGACCATCACGAGGTACGCGAGGAACTCGGGCAGCTTGAGGGGATCTGGGAACAGGACCCGGCCCCGCCATTCCGGTTGCGTGAGGTCCCACAGGTTGTCCACGGGAGGAGTGGCCGACCGTTCCGGGTTGTAGTAGATCACCCGGAAATTCAGCTGGTGGCTGAGGAAAGGCTCTCGGTACCGGCGGGGGATCTTGGTGACCAAGTCCGGCGGCACGTAATTGACCACCATGCCGCGCGGCGCCAGCAGGTGGACCAGCTCTGGCATCCCGATCAGAAAGATGACGTCCGCGAGGTAGTTGCGGGCCCGCTGCTCTGCCAGGACCTTGGTCAGGATCTCCGCGCCGTCGATGTCGAACCAGTTCACCTTGATCCCGGGGTAGCGCTGCTGGAAGGTGCGGGCCACCACCGCGATTCTGGAGGAGTAGGAGTAGACCGTGACCGAACCTTCCTGCCGCGCCTGACGGTACAGCGCGTCCTCATCAAACCGCGGCTCCGTGTAAGGGCCGAGGCGGGAGTCCCGGAGCCACCGATCGAGGACTCCGGGGACGGGTGCAGCAGCACGCAGCGGGACCGTAAGACCGACGGCTGCCGCCAGGGCCAGGATCCCGGAAGCGAGCGCCGCGGCCCGCGACGGACGCATGACTGCCACCCCCCAGGACTTTTTAGACTTTTGTCTAGCCTTTAGGACAAGTTTATGCTAGAGGGCGGGTTCGCGGGTGTCAAGAGAGGGGCACAGGCATGCACGAGGCGACGGTGCCTGAAGTCGGGAGGGCGCGGTGAGGCTGGACCGGGACAGCGGGGTACCTCTGCACGTGCAGATCCGGGAACTGATCCGCCTCGGGATCGCCCAGGGGACGTGGCGGGTGGGGGAAACCCTGCCGCCGGAGGAGGAGCTGGCGCGGGTCCTGCGGGTCAGCCGCGGGACCGTCCGCCAAGCCCTGGGCCGGCTGGCCCAGGAGGGCCTCGTGGCCAGGCACCGCCGCCTGGGCACGCAGGTGCTCCGGGTGCCGGAGGCCGGCGGGTTGGTCTTCGTGTCGCCCTTCCGAGCGATCCAGGCG
>JBKBVM010000183.1:0-3284 GCA_046289555.1 bacterium | reverse complement strand
CGACAGCTCCGCGGAGTACTCCCCCGCGAACAGGCGGGGGAACTGCTCCGCCAGGACCCGCACGTCCGGCTTCAGCTTCCGCATGGAGTCCCGGAAGGTGTTCCAGGAGTCCTGGCCCCAGGCGTAGTTCTGGTTGATCCCCGCGATGGTGGCCACCTGCGGCCGGATGCGGAGGATGTAGCGGGCGGCCCCCACGGTGTCCAGGATCTGGTGGCCGTGGGTGCGGAACACGTACCGGTAGCTGCGCTCCTCGAAGATCTGGTTGGTCCCGCAGTCAAACATCACCAGCAGGGCCCGCAGCTCCTCCGCCACCGGAGCCACCGCCAGGCAGTCCGCGCTGGAGATGTAGCCGATCACCAAGTCCACCCGCTCGTCCAGCACCAGCCGCCGCAGCTCGGCCACCTGTTTTTCCGCACCGCCCGCCTCGTCGATGATCACCGGGCGGATGGGCACGCCGCCGATCCCCGGGGTGTTGTACGGAGCCGGGACCCGGCCCGCGTTCAGTTCGGAGATGATCACCTCCGCGGCGTTGCGGGCAGGGATGCCGAAGGGCGCGGCCGCGGCTCCCGACAGGAACGTGACGATGCCGACCCGGACCTCCGCGGGACGCACCGGACCCGCCCAGGTCCGCACTCCGACCACCGTGACGACAACGCCGAGCGCGAGACCGAGCGCAAGCCACCCTTTCGCGGAACGTGCCATAGCTCACCCCCTTGCCGGATTGATCAGCTCCCCGCGTGGCCTCCTGGAGCCGCGGCCGCCGACGCGCGGATCCGCTGCACCTCGTCCTCTCTGGGGAGCAGTTCGTGCGCGGGAATCACCTCCCAGTCTCCCAGCAAGAACCGGGCGGGCGGGAGTTCGTCGCACGGCCGGGTCCGTCCGATGTACATCTCCTGCACCACCTGGTGGTCTATGGGACGGATCCACGAGCAGAACCCCTCCCGGTCCCGCGGGGTGGGCAGCACCAGACCCTCCCCCGCCCGCACCACGTCGTCCGGGTCCAGGCTGCCGGCCCGCTCCACCGCCCGGGCGATGAAGTACACGCCCACGTAGGCGCCGTGGGCGGTGTACGACGGGTAGCGGCGGGCCCGGCGCCAGAACCCTTCCACGAAACGACGGTTGGCTTCGGTGAGGGGGAAGTTGTTGTGGTGCCGGGCGCTCAGGATCAACCCTGCCGGCACCCGGTCCCCCAGCGCCTCGAACACCTCGTAGTTCCCCCCCGCGTCGAAGCTCACCACCTGCACCTGCCCGAACAACCCCACCTCCGCGGCCTGTTCCAGAAACGCGATGGTGTCTCCGCCCCAGAACCCGTGCACCAGGACCTCCGGCTTCGCCTCCAGGACGGCCCGCAGGAAAGGCCGGTAGTCCCGCTCGAACAGCTTGGGCCACACGGCACCCAAGATCTGGGCGTCGGGGACCACCCGGGTGAGGTACTCCCGGAAGTCCTGCCACTGCCGGTGGCCGTACTCGTAGTCCGGGCCGATGTAGAAGAACCGGCGCCACGGCCGGCGGGCCAGGTACAGGACCCCCGCCCGCATGGACTGCATGGTGTTGTTGGTGACGCGGAAGTAGTAGGGCTGGAACGCTTCGAGGGTGAGCCGGGCGGAGGCGTGGTCGGTTCCCACGAACACCACCCCGAAGTAGCGGGACACCTGGGTGACGGCCAGGGCCACCGCGCTGCTCACCACCCCCATGAGGAAGTCCACCCGGTCTTCCAGCACGTAGCGCTGGGCCACCTTCACCGCGTAGGTGGGGTCGGACCGGTCGTCGGCGAACAGCAGGCGCAGCTCCCTGCCCAGCACCCCTCCGGAGGCGTTGACCTCCTCCGCGGCCATCTCCGCGCCCACGATGGAGTCGTGGCCGTACCGCGCGGCGCGCCCGGTGAGCGGGTACAGGCAGCCCACCGCGACGGAATCCCGCCGGCGCGCCCGACGTATCCCCTGCCGCCGCATGTTCCCTATGGTAAACGCCGGGTCCGATGCGGCTCAAGGTATGATTGACACGATTCTTTCGGGATTTTTTGCAATAATATTATTAAGACAAGAGCGCAAGGGGCTGGTGTCGAAGTGTCACTCAAGGTCAGAGACATTCTCGGATTGCCGGAACTCGCCGGGGTGCGCGTCCTCGTGGACGGGGGGCTGGACCGACCGGTACGGTGGGTCCACACGTGGCCGGAGGTCCTGCCCTGGCTGCACGGAGGGGAGCTCCTCCTGACCACCGCCTACAGCTGGCCCCAGGATCCCCAAGAGCAGCGACGGATCATCCGGGACCTGGAACGGGCGGGAGTGGCCGCCATTCTGTTCCGCGTGGGTGGTGCCTTCTTCCCCGGGACCCCCGCCGCGGTGGTGGAGGAGGCCGCGCGGACCGGCGTGGCAGTACTGGAAGCGGACCAGGACGTGTCCTTTGTGGACCTCACGGAGACCATCAACCGGGCCATCATCCGCACCCACTTCGAGTCCCTGGAGCGGTCCGAACGGATCCACCGCCAGCTCACGGAGGCCGCCCTGGAAGCGCAGGCCCTCTCGGACATCGTCTCCCGGCTGGAGGGCCTGCTGGGACGCGAGGCCCTGGTGGTGGACGGCCGGGGCAAGCTGCTGGCAGGGCCTGAGGAGGTGTTCCGCGTCCTGCAGGCCGAAGTAGGTCTGCCGCCCGACCCCGACGGCTCACCCGTCACCCTTAGGGACGGCACCCAAGCGTTTGCGTGTCCCGTACGGACCGGTGCCGGCACGCCCGCGTACCTGGTGCTGGTCGCGCCGCCCGACCGGCCCTTCCGCGACGTGGACTTCCGTGCCGCGGAGCACGCCAGTCTGGTTTTGGGCCTGCACCTGCTCCGCCAGCAGGCGGTGGCGGACGCGGAGTCCCGGGTACGCAGCACCTTCGTGGAAGCGGTTCTCCAGGGTCGGCTCGCGGACGACCCGGCGTTGCGGGAGCGGGCGCAGCTGCTGGGCTTCGACCTGGACGCCTCCTACCTCATTGCGGTGGCGGTCCCCCTCGGTCCAGACGGAAGGGCGTCCCTGAGGCCCCTGGTGTCCACGGAGGACTTCCGGCTCCGCCACCGCCTGGGCGAGGCGGTCGAGCACGCCCTCCGCAGCGTGCAGGTCAGAGGGTTCACCGCCTTCCAGCTGAACCAAGTGGTGCTACTGCTCCCTGCGGAACCTCCTCCCTCGCGTCTGCGGGACCGGCTTCAGGCCGTCTACGCTTTGCTGCGCGCCCAGCTGCCCGACCAGCCCGTGGTGCTGGCCGTGGGGCGGCCCCGGTCAGACCACACTCAGTTGCCCGCCAGC
>JBKBVM010000182.1:0-3290 GCA_046289555.1 bacterium | reverse complement strand
GGGCTGGTCCACCAGGATCTTCGTCAAGGTGAACGCCCCACAGGTACTCCGGTCAGAGCTGGCGCGGCCATCGTGGAAGCGTGAACTGGTCGCCGTGGGTACCGCCACCGACCCCTACCAGCCCGCAGAGGCCCGTTACCGGATCACCCGTGGCATTCTGGAGGTCCTCGCTGAGTTCCGAACCCCCGCCAGCCTGGTGACCCGTTCACCCCTCGTCCTGCGCGATCTGGATGTGCTCCAGGACTTGGCCCGCAGGGCGGGGCTGACCGTCTGCATCAGCCTCGTGACCCTCGACCCGGAGCTGGCCCGACAGATCGAGCCCACGGTGGCCCTTCCGCGGCACCGACTGCGGACCGTGCAACAGCTGTCAGAGGCGGGGCTCCGTACCGGCGTGCTGTTGGCCCCCGTGCTGCCAGGGCTTACCGACAGCCCCGAGAACCTGGACACCGTGATCCGCGCGGCTGCAGACAGCGGGGCTCACTTCGTGGCCCACAACGTCCTGCACCTCGGGGAGGTCACCCGCGACGCCTTCTGGAGGTTCCTGGAGGCCCGCTACCCTCAACTCCTGCCTACGTACCGGGACCTTTACCCCCGGCGCTACGCGCCCTCCGCCTACCGCCGCCAGATCGCCCTGCGGGTGGCGCAGTCCAGGAACCGAGCCCGCTTCCGGGCGGGCACGGTCTTGCAGCCGGCCCCCGCTCCCCGGCAGCTGGCCCTGCTGTAAGCGTCAGGCCTTCAACGCGGACAAAAACTCCCGGAGGGCAGACGCCGTGGCCTCGGGTGCCTCCACGCTGGGCACGTGCCCGGCCCCCGCCACCACCACCAGGCGCGCGCTCGGTAAGGCCTCCGCCATGGCCTTGGCGGACTCCACGGGCACCACGGCGTCCTGTTCGCCCGCCACCACCAGTGCCGGCACGGACAGCTGCTTGAGCAGCTGCCGGCTGTCGGGCCGGTCCATCATGCCTTGAAGGCAGGCCACCAGGGCGTGGTCGGGCACCCGGCGGGCGGATTCCCACAACCGCGCCATCACTTCTGGACGACTCCGCCGCGTCTGGTCACTCACCAGGTTCGGCAGGAAGTCCGCGAGAAATCCCGAGGCTCCCTCCACTTCAATCCTCTCGATGGCCTTCCGGCGCCGGGCCCGGCCGTCCTCGGTGTCCGCCTCGGCGCGCGTGGCCACCAATACGAGGCCCGAGAGCCGCTCTGGCCAGCGGGCCGCCACCCGGAGCGCCACGTACCCGCCCATAGAGTGGCCGCCCAGGACAAACCGCTCAAACCCGAGCGCGTCTGCCAGGGCCACCACGTCTTCCGCGAGGTCGTCCATGGAGTACGGGCCCGTCGGTGCGTCCGAGCCCCCGTGGCCACGCAGGTCGGGCGCCACCACCCCGAAGCCGTCCCCCAGCCGTACGGCCACCTCGGCCCAGATCTCCGAGGACAGGGGGAACCCGTGGACGAGCACCACGGGCATTCCGCTCCCCCACTCTGCGTAGTGCAACCTGAGCCCCCGCAGGTACAGCTCCGGCAACCGCCACCTCCTACAGGCGCGCCGCCTGCGGGCTCACGGGGCCCGGCACTGCGACTGGAAACCGATCCGGGCGTGCGTGCCGTCGCAGAACGGCTTGTTGGCGCTGCCCCCGCAGCGGCACAGCGCGACCACCTCGCGCTCCAGCGGCCACTCGCGGCCGTCCGCGTCCACCAAGCGCACCGGCCCTCGCACGAGGTACGGACCGTGGTCGCGCGGCGTGATAGTCACCTCTGGCATCCGGCTCCACCTCCGGACGACGTTTGCTATTCGCTACTAGGATAGGCGGACCCGTACTGAGGGCGAACGCGAGGGCGGCCAGAAGCGCGTACCCTTCCCCGCTCAAGACACCTCCCGGACAGCTGGCGGGCTGCGCCTATTGTACCGAGCGCCGCCACGCCCGCCCGAGGTGTTACAATCGCCTCCGGGGCCGTTAGCTCAGCGGGCAGAGCGCCGGGCTTTTAACCCGGGCGTCGGGGGTTCGAGTCCCTCACGGCCCACCAGGTAGGGGCGCCGACTCCAGGGGCTCGTAGGGACACAGCGGGTCGCTGGCCATAGGGTCACCCGTGTGGGCGTAGGCGCGGGCCCGCGAACCCCCACAGATTTCCCGGAACGGGCAGCGTCCACACTTCCCCCCCAGCCGGTCGGTGTCCCGCAGCCGTACCATCACTTCCGAGGACCGGTACAGCTCCACCAGGCTGCGCTCCCGGACGTTGCCGACCCGGAGGGGCAGGAAACCGGACGGGTAGACCTCACCCACGTGTGAGACGAACACGATCCCGTTCCCGTCCCTTATCCCGAACCCGCGGCCCACGGACGTCTGGGCCACCTCCGGAAAGGTCATGCCCTCCCGCAGCATGCGCAGCAGCGCCACGCGGCGGTAGTGGGGGGCCTCCGTGGTCTTGATGGCGAAGGGAGACTGCCGGCTCAGGTCGAACAGCCAGTGGCACAGGCGCTCGGCCACCTCCGGACTGACCTCCCCCAGCAGCCGCCCCCGTCCCACGCGGATCAGGAAAAACAGGCTCCACCGGACCACGTCCAGGCTGCGCACCAGCTCGTACAGGGCAGGCAGGTCCTCCGCGGTGTTGGCGGTGACCAGGGTGTTGATCTGCAGGCTGACCCCCTCCTCCCGCACGTACCGGGCCAGGCGCAGGGTGAGGTCGAAGCAACCGGGTATCCCGCGAAGCGCGTCGTGGCGCTCCGCCGTGGCACCGTCGAGGCTCAGGGAGATGGCCTGCACGCCCGCCCGCGCCAGGCTGCGGAGCGCCTCGCGCGTCACCAGGGGTGTGGCGCTGGGCGCCAGGGAGACGCCGAAACCCATGCCACGGGCTTCCTCCACCAGCAACGGCAGGTCCGGCCGTTTGAAGGGGTCTCCCCCTGTGAGCACCCAGTGCGGGAGGGGACCGCCGAACGCGGTGGCGTCGCGTAGCATGAGGCGTCCCTCTTCCGTGGACAGCTCGAGAGGGTGACGGTCAGGTACGGCTTCCGCGCGGCAGTGCTGGCAGGCCAGGTCGCAGGCCCGGGTGAGCTCCCAGTAGATCAAAACGGGCGCCCGACCGAACACGTACCGCCGCCGCTGCCCCAGCTCGGCAGGGGAGGTCGCCACGCGACCGTTCACCCGCCGCTCTCCCCCACGAGCCCCTCCGCCTGAGCCCAGGCCCAGATCTCGGGGGACCTGCGGAAGCGCAGGCGCAGCTTGCGGCGCAGGCGCCGCACGTACTCCCGGACGGTGCCCTCGGTGAGCCCCAGGGCCTCTCCCACGGAAGCC
>JBKBVM010000181.1:0-3299 GCA_046289555.1 bacterium | reverse complement strand
CCGCAGACGGCGGTGCGTGTCCCACCTCCTCGTCCACCACGGGCTCGCCCACCGCGGCGTTCACCGGGCTCACGTAGTGCAGCCGGCGCAGGCCGCGCCGCACGACCCACGCCTTCAGGGCCCGGCCCGCCACGGGAACCCGTGCCAGCCACTCCACCAGCCCCTCCAGCGGGACCCGCGAAGGGTCGTACAGGGGCAGCCAGACCAGCATGGGCACACCCAGCAGGCCCAGCTCCACGTTGGACGTGCCCGGCAGCGTTACTGCGAGGGCCGTCCGGGCGAGGACGGACCGACGCTGTTCCGGGGTCCGCGCCACGAACACCTGCTGTTCCCGGACCGCGGCGCTCACGGCCTCCTCGCTCAAAAACGGAGACGGGACCAGGGCCAGCTCGAATTCCGGTAGCCGCTCGCGCACCAGCCTTCCCACTTCCAGCATGAGGGGAGCCAGGTCGCGGAAGATGCCAGGGCGCGAGCCCGGCAGCAGGAGGAGCACCCTCTGCTCGGCTTCAGGCGCGGGCTCCACGGAGTCTACCGCGTCCGCCCGCAGGTCCCCTACGGTCTGGACCTTGTCCGCGGGCACGCCCCGCCGGACCAGCCGCTCTGCCAGCCCTTCCGTGTGGGTGGCGATGCGCGCGAACGCCCGGTGGCGCCGGGTGATCAGGTCCCGCTCCACGTACGCCACCGCCGGGCAGCCCGCACGTCGGCTGAGGCGGGCCGTGTACCACAGGTCCCCTCCCACGTGTATCACACACCGGCTGGGCGGCCGCGGGCCCGTCAGGACCAAGCGGACCACGTCTGTGGGTCCGTACACCCGGTCGAACAGCTGGGAACTTTCCGCCACCTGGCGCTCCCTGCCCGTGGCGTACTGGCAGGGCGGCAGGGCCAGGTGCAGGGAAACCCCCCGGTCCAGCCGCCGGAGGGCACGGGCCAGCGGGAACGCCCAGCCGGTCAGCTCGCCCGGGCCGTTGGACACCAGCAAAAGGTCCACGGGGCCATTATAGGCCGCTTCCCGCGCAGGACGCGGCGCCCGCGGCGGCGAATAACCTGGGCCCGTGCGCCCCCTCACGGTTCTCCTCCTGGCGCTTCTGCTCGCCCTGAGCCCTGCCCGCGGGTTAGCGGCTCAGCCTGCGCCGCTGGTGGTGGAGGCGGACCGGGTCACCTACGACACCGTGGCCCGGACGGTGGAAGCCCAGGGCCGCGTGCGGTTGGCCTACCGGGACGTGCAGGCCTCCGCGGACTACCTGTTTGCGGACCTGGCCCGGCGGGAGGTGCTGCTAAGAGGCGACGTGCGGCTGGTCCGCGGCCAGCAGCGGCTTGCCGCGAGCGAGGTCCGCTACCGGTTGGACACCGACGAGGGGCTCGCCACAGACGTGCGGGTCCTGGCCGAGGGGGCCTACCTGCAGGCACGCCGGGCACAGGTGGCGCCGGAGCGCGCCCTGGCCGCAGACGCCCTGGCGACGTTCTGCGACCCCGCGTCCCCGCTGTTTTACATCACCGCCCGGCGCGTGACGGTGTTCTGGGCGGACCGGCTGGTCGCTGAGGACGCGACCCTGTGGGTCGGCCGGACGCCCGTGCTGAGTCTCCCTCGCTACGAGGTGCGCGTTGACCCTGAGCGCGCCCGCCGAGACTTCCCGTCCCCGCAGGTAGGCTACGACGCGCTGTCCGGCTACTGGATCGCCCTGCGGTACCCGTACCGCCTGGGGGACGTGGAGGCGGAGGCGTACGGCCGCTACAACACGTCCTTGGGCTTCGAGTTCCGCAACACGCTGCGGCTGGCCGCGGGCGCAGGGAGGGTGGAGTTCACGGCGGGTACCGTCCGCGACTCGGAGAACCGGCCGGTGGACACCGTAGAGCTCCGGTACGCTCCGCCCGCGTGGCGCCTGGCTCCTGCCGTGACGCTTTCCGGGACCTTGCTGGCCGGACAGTACCGGGAGCGGGTCACCGGCGCGGAAAGCCCGAAGGCCGAGGTCTCGGTGGGCCTGGGGCTGCCAAGCTTCGGACCGGGAGGCCCGTGGTCGGTGACGCCGTTCGCTTCCTTCCGGTACAGCGTCTACCGGGACCGGACGCTGTTCGTGCCCACCCTCGGGACCTCAGTAGACCTGCAGCTGGACGTCCGGTCGTCCGCGTACCTCTCCTACGCGTGGACGGAGGCCTACGGCTCGACCCCGTTCCTGTTCGACGCGCCGACCCGTCAGTCCGTGCTCACGGTCGGCCACCGGTGGGCTGGACAGGGACTCAGCTGGGACGTAGGGGTCCAGTACGACGCAGTGCCCCAGCACCTGCGGCTCCTGGCCACCGTCCACGCGTCTTTCGGCGACGGCTGGCGGTTCCGGACCTTCGCCAAGTACAACGTGACGCTCTCCTCGTTTGAGGAGCTGGAGCTGGGGGCAGGCCGGCTGTGCGACTGCCTGGAGGTGTCCGTGACCTACCGCGTTCCCCAGCAGCAGTTCTGGATCACCGTCAACGTGGTGCCCTCCCCGCGGGTCCAGGAAGCCGTGCCGGAGCCGCTGCGCTGAGCGCCGGCGGACGGCCCTGGACTACAATGGTACGGTCGGGAACAGGAGGCGGACATGGTACCGGCTGGGATCTTCCGCGAGTACGACATCCGGGGGGTGTTCGGGGAGGAGCTGACGCCTGAAGTGGCCGCGCGGGTGGCCCAAGCGTTCGCCGCGTACCTGCGGGAGCGGACGTCCGCACACGGCCGGCTGCCGGTGGTGGTGGGCCACGACAACCGGGCCTCCTCGCCTGACCTGCACCGCGCGGTGATCGACGCCCTGGCGCAATCGGGCTGCGAGGTGACGGACGTGGGCCTGGTGACCACCCCCGTGTTCTACTTCGCCCGGGTGCACCTGGGGATCGACGGCGGGGTGATGGTCACCGCCAGCCACAACCCGCCGGAGTACAACGGCTTCAAGCTGGCCTACGGCTTCGGGACGCTTTACGGGGAGCAGATCCAGGAGGTCCGGCGGCTCGCGGAGGAGGGAGCCTCCGTCCACGGGCACGGAAGCGTGCGCCAGGTGGACGTCAAACCCGCGTACCGGGCCGCCATCCGGCAGCGGGTGAGGCTGGGACCTCGGCGGCTGCGGGTGGTGGTGGACTGCGGCAACGGGACGGCCAGCGTCATCGCCCCCCACGTGCTGCGCGACCTCGGGGTGGAGGTGGTGGAGCTGTACTGTGACAGCGACCCCACCTTCCCGCACCACCACCCGGACCCTGTGGACCCCAGGAACCTGCAGGACCTCATCCGCACCGTGCGGGCGGAGCAGGCAGACGTGGGGGTCGGGTTTGACGGCGACGGC
>JBKBVM010000180.1:3087-3327 GCA_046289555.1 bacterium | reverse complement strand
ACCCACGCGTGAAACGGGACCATCATATCCCCACGATCCCCGACGTAGTCCGGGCGGACGGGGACCCCGACGCTACGGGGTGCTCCCGGTAGCCTTTCAAAGACCAGCACCCCGTAGGTGCTGAACTCTACGGCTGTGCCCCGGTGCACGACTTTGATGCGACGGGTCAATGGGGGGTAGGTGTACCTGGGGTCGTCGTCGTAGTAGAGGCCCAGCAAGTGCGCTGTGGTCTGCAGGGGG
>JBKBVM010000180.1:0-3077 GCA_046289555.1 bacterium | reverse complement strand
AGATCGCCGGCTTCGGGGGGAGCGAAGGGGTCCGGGTCGCCGTGCCACAGCGGGCCTTTGGGGTGCGTGTACAGGACGTAGACCTGGTTGATCCGCAGAAAGACGGCTGGTGCGGGCGGAGTGGGTGTGAAGAAAGGGGCTGGGGTCCAAGGGGCGGCGGAACCGTCCCCGACCGCGGCAAGCAGAAAGGCTATAAGGGCAGCCAGTGGGGGGAACGGGGAGGGGCGGGCTGGGCGCTTGGGGGGCACGGTTCACCTTCCGGGTCTGGGAGGAGGGGCCGGGGTTGGAGCAGGCCCTGGGGAGGGCTCGGGCAAGCGGATGGATACCCACTCCCGGTCCCAGCCGTCCGCAGCGACGGTGACCCGGTCGTCGTGGGGGTAGCGGCAGTTCTCGGCGGTGTCCTGGGCGCTCCAGGGTTGGGCGTGGACGTTGCTGCGGAGGATCACGTCGCGCCAGTACGAATTCTCGAGGCGGGTGCCGCTGCGCAGGTTTTCGGGGTTCTGAGCAATGCTGGTGGTGCGCTTGAACTGGTTGCCCAGGCCGTCCGCCCTCCAGCCGGGAGCCTCTGCAGGAACCCAGAGATCAGCTTGTTCGCCCACGTGCAGCGCCACTTGACCGTCCGCCACAACCTCAAAACGCAATGCGACATCGCTGCCCGGCTGGAAACGCCGGCCTGGTGCAGGAACGAGGTTGCCAGCCACTGGCATGTACGCGGACCAGTTGCGATGGCCGGTATGGTACACGTACCCGGCGTCGACGGAGCTGATGCCTCCTGGGCCCCACCCGCCGGTCATTATGTACGGGGTTCCGCGGAGGGGGTGGGCGACGACCCAGGAGTCTTCCGGGAGGCGGATGCGGGCCCAGAGGGCTTTGCGCCGGCCTGGGCTTGTCCACAAGGATCCTTCACCGGGCCGCGCCCGGAGGCGGCGGAAGGGACCGGTCGGAGGCTGGGTCGGCGGGCAGCCCGCCAGGTGCCCTGGCCCGTGGTCGGCGGGGTAGAAGGAACCGCTCTCGTCCTGTTCGGGGTATGGGAGCAGATGGGTGCCGTTGCTGTACAGGCCGGGGGCTACCCGTACGTAGACTTCCTGCTTGACGCGGCCTTGAGACGAACAGACGTACCCCTCCACTGTAATGGCGATCGCGTTGGCGCGGCGCTCCGGCGGCAGCTTCTCGATAAGAGCCAGGCACCTAGCGTGCACCTCCGGGGACGCGGCGGGGGCCGGACCCGAGGCGTCCCGCGGCGACAGGCCTGCCATTTGTCCGCAGCCTGCCAGCACGAGGCCGGACAGCGCCAGTCCGAGGCCCGGCCGCCTCATGATTGCCGGCGGGATTTTACGGACGTGCGGGAACTGCGGTCAAGCGACCCGCGCGCGTTGACTTGGCGGGCCTGGCTGTGCTACAAACGGTGCGAACTCGGCGAGGAAGGGGCCGGCCGGGAGGGGCGACCGCAAGCGAGCCGGCAGGCGGTGGAAGGCCGGCCGGGAGCTGCCCGGCACCCACCCCGGAGCTGCGGGGGAAGCTGCCGTGTCGGGCGGCGTAACCCCGCCGGGTACGCCCGTTGTTGCGAAGCCAAGCGCCGGCACCCGTGCAGGGTGCCCGGAAGCAAGGTGGTACCGCGGAGCGCGCCTCCGCCCTTGCGGGCGGAGGCGCTTCGCGTTGAGGTGAGGCATGGTGGACGGAAGGACCTATCCCACGGTGGGGTTCGTGGGCGCCGGGAATATGGCGGAGGCCCTCATCAGCGGCATGCGGGCCGCGGGCTGGCCTGCGGAGCGCATCTGGGTCACCAACCGGTCCAACCGCGCGCGCCTGGAATGGCTGCGGGCCCGCTACGGGGTGCAGACTACCCAGCAGAAGGAAGAGCTGTGCGGAGCCAGCCAGGTCCTGGTGCTGGCGGTGAAGCCCAAGGACGTGCCGGAGGCCACCGACCAGCTGCGGCCCCTGGTGCGCCCCGGCCACCGGCTGCTGTCGGTGGTGGCGGGCCTCACCCTGGCCTCGCTGGAGCGGGCTTTCCCCGGAACCCCGGTGGTGCGCGCCATGCCCAATACCCCCTCCGCGGTGCGGGAGGGCGTCACCGCCTACGCCCTGGGTCGGTGGGCGGGCCAGGAGGACGCACGCCTCGCCCAGGAGCTGTTCGGCTCGGTGGGCGCGGTGGTGGAGGTCCCCGAGGAGCGCATCGACCTCGTCACGGGCCTTTCCGGCAGCGGGCCCGCGTACGTGTTCTTCCTGGTGGAGAGCCTGATTGAGGCCGGGGTGCGCTCGGGGCTGCCGCCCGAGGTGGCCCGGGACCTGGTGGTGCAGACGGTATTCGGTGCGGCCCGGATGCTTCGGGAAACGGGCGAGGATCCTGCGGAACTGCGCCGTCGGGTCACCTCCCCGGGCGGGACCACCATGGCGGGGGTGGGAGCTCTGGAGGAGCACGGGGTCAGGGGAGCTTTCCTGGAGGCGGTGCAGCGGGCTGCCCGCAGGGCCCGTGAGCTGGCGTCGTGACGACTCTGCGGGTGGCCTTCCAGGGCGAGCGGGGGGCCTTCAGCGAGGAGGCCGCCCTGCGCCACTTCGGAACCGTAGAGCTCCTGCCCCGGCGCACGCTGCGGGAAGTCTTCGAGGCGGTGGCCGAGGGCGAAGCCCACGCCGGGATGGTGCCTGTGGAGAACTCCGAGGCGGGCAGCATCAACGAGACCTACGATCTGCTGCTGCAGTTCCACCACGCCGTCCGGATCACAGGGGAGGTGACCCTGCGGGTGTCCCACTGCTTGCTGGGGGTGCCCGGTACGCGTCTGGACCGCGTGCGGCGGGTTTACTCCCACCCGCAGGCGCTGGCACAGTGTGAGCTGTTCCTCCGGCAGCTGGGGGTGGAGGTGGTGCCTTACTACGACACCGCGGGCTCGGCGCAGATGCTGGCCCAGAACCCCTCGCCGGAAGCGGCAGCGATTGCCAGCCGCCGCGCCGCGGAGCTGTACGGCCTGGCGGTGCTGGCGGAGGAGATCCAGACCAACCCGATGAACTACACACGGTTCCTGTCTGTGGCCAGGAGCCCGGCGGCCCGGCGGGACCCCAGCAAGACCAGTGTGGTGTTCGCC
>JBKBVM010000017.1:0-18291 GCA_046289555.1 bacterium | reverse complement strand
CCATGGACCTGTTCGGGGTCGCCGTGAACACCGAGGTGCGCTTCTGGTACCTGGCCGCCGCGGTGTGGGTGCTGGGCGCGGTCTTCGCCACCAACCTGACCCGCACCCGGGTGGGGCTGGCCCTCATGGCGGTCCGGGACCGCGACTACGCCGCCCAGGTGCTAGGGGTCAACCTCCTGTACTACAAGACCCTCGCCTTCGCCCTGGGGGCCGCGTACGCGGGGGTAGCGGGCAGCCTGTTCGCCCACTACAACCGGGTGATCGGAGCCGAGCACTTCAGCCTGGCGCAGTCCATCGACTTCGTGGCCATGCTGGTCATCGGCGGGCTGGGAAGCGTGTGGGGCCCGCACCTGGGTGCGGCCTTCGTGCGGATCCTGACACAGCTGCTGAAGATGTGGGCCCCGGTGCTGGGGGCGCTGCTCCCCGTGCTGGGTCGGGCCACCACCTCCGTCCACGACATCGTGTTCGGCGTCGTCCTGATCGCCTTCCTCATCTGGGAACCCGGGGGCCTGGCGACCCTGCTGCGGAAGCTCAAGCGCTACATAGACCTGTGGCCCTTCCCCCACTAGGCCAGCCACCGCTTGCGCCGCTTGTAGCTCTTCACCTCCGTGAATTGCCGGCGCCCGGACTTGGTCATCCCCAGGTAGAACTCGCGCACGTCCGCGTCCTCCCGCAGCCGCTCCGCGGGCCCGTCCAGCACGATCTTCCCGTTCTCCATCACGTACCCGTAGCTGGCCAGCTGCAGCGCCATCCGGGCGTTCTGCTCCACCAGGAGCACCGTGATCCCCTGCTCCTGGTTCAGCCGGCGCACGAGCCGGAAGATCTCGCCGGCCACGATGGGCGCAAGGCCCAGGCTGGGCTCGTCCAGCAGCAGCAGCTTGGGCCGCGCCATCAGGGCGCACCCGATGGCCAGCATCTGCTGCTCGCCGCCGGACAGGTACCCTGCCCGGACCCTGCGCCGCTCCCGCAGGCGGGGGAAGTACGTGTACACCAGGTCCAGGGCGTCGCGGGTGCCCCGCGGGTTCAGGGTGGTGCCCACCAGGAGGTTCTCCTCCGCGGTGAGCTCCTCGAACAGGCGCCGGCCCTCCCGCACCATCACCACGCCCAGGCGGCCCACCTCCTCCGGCAGCCGGTTCTCGATGCGCTGGCCCGCAAACTCCACCGACCCCCGGGTCACCTCCCCCCGCTCCAGGCGCACGAGCCCCGAGATGGCCTTCAGGGTGGTGGTCTTGCCTGCCCCGTTGGCCCCGATGAGGGCGGTGATGCTGCCGGGCGCCACCTGCAAGGACACGCCCTTCAGCACCAGGATGGTGTTCCAGAAGACGACCTCTACGTTGTTGACGACCAGCACCCTACCAGCCCAGCCAGTCCTTCCGCCGTTCCACCGTGACCGTCTCCACCGGCCGGATCCGGCCGCCGCGGATCTGCATGATGCGGGTGGTGGTGGACGGCCGGTGGTCGTCCCGGGTCAGGGTGATGGGCGGAGCGAGGCCCTCCGGGTCCCAGTTCCGGATGAGCTCCAGGGTGGCCCGGATGGACGCGCCCGTGAGGCCCAGACGGGCGTAGGTGGACCAGTTGTCCACCACCGTCTCCAGGGCCCGACGCAGCAGGTACACGTTCAGCCACCCGCGGATGTACGAGGCGATGTACGGAGACTGCACGGTCCCCCACTCGAACTGCGGGACCTCCTTACCCTGGAAGCGGCGGTAGGCGTCGAAGATGGTCCGCATCCCCGGCACCGGCTCCCCGTAGTACGCGTGCGGGGTGCTCCCGTACACCCCGTCCGCCGCGGCGCCGATGCGCTTGATCATGCTCTCGTCGAAGCCCCACACGTTCACGAACCACCTGGCCTTGGCGCCCACCTGCTTGGCGTCCCGCACGGTCACCGACGCGGAGCTGGTGGTCCCGCCGAACCACGCGAAGTCCGCCCCCTGGTCCCGGATGGCGGTCACCTGGGACCGAGCCTCCAGGGCCGTGAGGGCCACGATCTGGTCGGGCAGCACTTCAAACCCCAGCTCCTGCGCGTACGCCTTGCCGGCGGGGATGGGCGCACGCCCGTACGGGTGGTCGGGGTACACGAACACGATCTTCGGCCGGGCGATCCCTTCCTTGCGGGCCAGCTCTCGGGCGAACTTCACCACCGCGCGGATCTGGTCCGAGTAGCTGGAGACCGGGTAGAAGTTGTACGGCGTCTTCGACGGGTCGTTCAGGTGGGAGGAGTAGGAGGCGGAGATGTAGGGGATCTGGTCCGCGGCCACCTGCTCCTTCAGGGCCTCGGTGTCGTTGGTCCCCCAGCCCAGGATGGCCACCACCCGGTCCACGTCCCGGTACTTGCGGTACAGGGACAGGCTCTCGGGGATGCGGTAAGCGTAGTCGGCCCACACCAGGTCGATCTTCACCTTGCCCCGGATGCCCCCCAGCACCTCGTTGATGTAGCGCACGTGATCCAGGACCCCTTTGGAGTAGTCCACACCCACGTCTGAGGTGGGGCCCGTGAGGTCGAACAGGGCTCCCACCTTGATGCTGGACGGCAGGGCCACCTGCGCCACCGTGGGAGACGCCACGGCGACTGCCAGCAGCAGGACTCCGGCGACCAGCCACCACCCCCGCATGTTCCGACCCCCTTTCGCTTTTTGCTCGCGGCGGTTATTCTGCGGCCCCGGCGTGCGCTCCTGCTGCTGGGTTAAGGGACTAGGACGACTTTCCCGAAGTGCTGGCCCGCCTCCAGATAGCTGTGGGCCTCCCGCACCTCCGACAGGGGGAAGACCCGGTCCACCACAGGCCGCAGGACCCCGCACTCCACCAGCGGCAGCAGGTCGAACAGCTCGCCCTTGCTGCCCACCCAGGTCCCGTGCACGCTCAGCGCCCGGCCGAACACGTACCGCACGTCGGTCTGCACCAGCGGCCCGGAGGTGGCCCCGCAGGTCACCAGGCGTCCGCCGCGCGCCAGGGCCTTCACGCTGACGTCCCACGTGGCCTGCCCCACGTGCTCGAAGACCACGTCGACCCCGCGGCGGCCGGTGAGCCGCCGCACCTCCGCCAGGACGTCCTGCGTACGGTGGTTGACCGTCTCGTCCGCCCCCAGCTGCCGCGCGCGTTCCAGCTTCCAGTCGTCTCCGGCCACCGCGATGACCCGGGCCTGGAACGCCTTGGCGATCTGGATGGCCGCGCTCCCCACCCCGCTGCCGGCTCCCCAGACCAGCACGTCCTCCCCTGGCCGGAGCCGCGCGTGGGTCACCAGCATGTTCCAGGCGGTGAGGAACACGAGCGGGAACGCTGCCGCCTCCTCGAAGCTGAGGTTGGCCGGCTTGCGGACCAGGTTCGCCTCGGGGACCAGCACGAACTCCGCGTCGGTCCCGTCGCGGTGCTCGCCCAGCAGGCCGTACTCCCGGCACAGGTTGTCCCGGCCCCGCAGGCACGCGGCGCAGACCCCGCACGAGACCCCGGGGTTCAGGACCACCTCGTCGCCCGGCTTCGCGGACTTCACCCCGGGCCCCACGGCGTCCACGACGCCCGCGCCGTCCGAACCGAGGGTGAGGGGCAGGGGAAAACGGACTCCGGGGATCCCCTTGCGCACCCACAGGTCCAGGTGGTTCATGGCCGCGGCCCGGACCCTGACCCGCACCTGGCCGGGGCCGGGCTCGGGTGTCGGGAGGTCCTCCAGCCGCAGGACCTCCGGGCCGCCGTGCTCGTAGACCCGCACCGCCTGCACGGCCCTACCCCGCCACCGCGGCCCGCTCCGCGGACCGGTACACGTCGATCATCCGCAGGTAGTTGGACTTCACCAGCTCCGCCGCGTCTTGGCGAGAGAGCCGGCCGTCTAGGTAGCCCTTGACCCCGTCCCACCAGATGGTCCGGCCGATGGCGAACCCGATGTAGCCCGGGACTCCCGCACCCGCCTGCAGCCACCGCACCACCGCAGCCTCGTCCGCCCCGCGGCCCAGCACCACGCACGCCACGCGGTCCCGGCCGCCCGACCGGACCTGCGCGCTGGTGCGCTGGCAGTCCGCCCGGTCGTCCAGCCCCTCGATCTTCCACACGTCCGGCTCCACCCCGGCTTCCTGTAGCTCCCGGATCGCCCGCACCATGAGTTGCGGCCGAACCTCCCGGTCGTAGCGCGCCACGTCGCCGCCCACCGACTGCAGCTGCGTGGCCGTGGCGGGGACCAGCAGCTCGAACAGGAACTTCCGGCCCCGCGGGTGCAGCCAGTCGGACAGCCGGCGCAGGCGCGCCGCCTGCCGGGCGTTCAGCTCCCGGTCACCCTCCGGGTTGTACCGCACCAGGACCTTCGCGAAGGTGGGGTCGAAGGCCTCGATGTGTTCCCCGAAGGCTTCCCCGTACTCGAAGTCGAACTCCTCCTGCCCGCTGCGCTCCACGGGCATGGCGAACACCAGGCCCCGCCGCCGCGCGTCCCGGGCGATCTCCGCGCCGAACTGCTCGTCCACGAGGATGCCGGCGGACTCCCGGGGCGCTCCCGCCTCCAGGGCCCGCAGGAAGCCCTCGTAGATGACCCGCTTGGCGTCTGACACCCGCTGCGCCTGCTCGGGTGTCGGCTCGCCCCGGATGCCGGCCAGCTTGAGGAACGAGCCCCGGTGGTCGAACGCGAGGACGTACAGGGGTCGTTCGTATCCCAGCTCCATGGCCTCTCCTCCCCTCACGGACTGCGCGGCAGGTCTTCCTCTTCCACGCGCATGCGGCTGGGCCCTTCCACCACCACGCGTCCCTGGCGGTACCACACCACGACCCGCTGTCCCTCCAGGACGCTGGAACGCCAGCGCACCCGTACCGGCCCCACGAGGTCCACCCGGCCCTGCGAGAAGTCCGCCACCGCTTCCCTGGCCACCCCCTGGCCTGCGGCGAACCGGAACGCCACGGGCCCCGCCACATGTGCGGTCTGCTCCCGCAGGCGGAAGGTGGACTCCTGGCCCTCCAGCGTCCCCTGCGGGGTTTCGAACCGGGCGGGAGCCGCAAGCCCTGCCTGTTGCTCCCGGCTGCGGTACACCACCCGGGCGGCCGCCGCCGTCACCTCCCGGCCCGTCAGCACCGCAGGCCGGCCGGCCGCCACCGCCACGCCGCTACGGGTGTCCAGCTGCACCCGGTCCGCGGAAAGCGTCCACCCGCGCGACCGCAGCCGGCTTGCGCCCTCCGCGTCCACCTGCAGCAGCTGCAGGGTGCGGGTGAACCGGATCCGGGCCGTCCGGCTGCGCAGCTCCCCCTCCGGGCCCACCGCCCGCACCCCTCCCGACAGGGTGCCCACCCCTGCCGTTCGGTCGAGAACGAGCTCCGCGGCGGTGAGCACCCGGTCGCCGTCGGTGATGCGCACCTGCCAGGCCCGCAGCCTGCCGCGCTCCGCGTCCACGTCCAGCCGCCCTGCGGTGACCACGAAGGCCGCCTGCGCGGAAGCAGCCCACACCAGCGCCGCCACCGCGGCGCCCGCCGCGCGGAACAGCGCCTTCACCCCAGACTGACCGGCTGCAGGTCGATCTGGGCGCGCTGCAGCCGGCCGCTGTAGTCGATGTACACCGACTTCCACTCGGTGAACACGTCCAGGACCTGCAGGCCGCCCTCCCGGTGCCCGTTGCCCGTGAACTTGGTGCCGCCGAAGGGCAGGTGGACCTCAGCCCCGATGGTGCCGTGGTTCACGTACACGATGCCCGTGTGGATGTCCTCCACGGCGCGCATGGCCTTGTGGATGTCCCGGGTGAAGATGGACGCCGAGAGACCGTAGCGGACCCCGTTCACCACCTCTACGGCTTCCTCCAGGCTGTCCACGCGGATGAGGTCGGTCACCGGGCCGAAGATCTCCTCCTGCGCGATGCGCATCCGCGGGTCCACCCGGTCGAACACCGTGGGCCGGAAGAAGAACCCGCGCTCCAGCCCGTCCTCCAGCGCGCGCTCCCCGCCCACCAGCACCGTGGCGCCCTCCTCCCGGCCGATCCGCACGTACCGCTCCACCCGCTCCAGCTGCGCCTGGCTCACCAGCGGCCCCATGTCCGTCTGCGGGTCCAGGCCGTGCCCCAGCCGCAGCCGGCGGGCCCGGTCCACCAGCAGGTCCGCCACGTCCCCGTGCACCCTGGGGTGGACGAGCACGCGGCTGCAGGCGGTGCACCGCTGGCCGGAAGTGCCGAACGCGCTCCACGTGAGGGCGTCCGCCACCAGGTCCAGGTCCGCGTCGTCCATCACGATGGCCGCGTTCTTCCCTCCCATCTCCAGGGACACCCGCTTGCCCCGGGCCGCGCACTTCTCCGCCACCTGGAGGCCCACCTCGGTGGACCCCGTGAAGGAGATCAGGGCCACGTCCGGGTGGTCTACCAAGGCCGCCCCCGTCTCGTCCCCGCCCAGGACGAGGTTCAGGACGCCGGGCGGAAGCCCCGCCTCCTCCAGGATCTCCACGAACTTCACCGCGCAGATCGGGACTTCCGGAGCCGGCTTGAACACCACGGTGTTGCCGCACACCAAGGCGGGGACGATCTTCCAGGACGGGATGGCCAGGGGGAAGTTCCACGGCGTGATGACCCCTACCACACCCACGGGCTGCCGGAGGCAGTACGCGGCCTTGTGGGGCATCTCGCTGGGCGTGGTGTACCCGTGCAGGCGCCGGCCCTCGCCGGCGATGAAGTAGGTCATGTCGATGGCCTCCTGCACGTCGCCCCGGGACTCCAGGAGCACCTTGCCCATCTCGCGGGTCATGAGCTGGGCCAGCTCTTCCTTGCGCCGGACCAGCAGCTCCCCGGCCCGGAACAGCACCTCCGCGCGGCGCGGCGCCGGAACCTTGCGCCACTTCGGAAACGCTTCCTTCGCCGCGGCCACCGCGTCCGCCACGTCCTCGGCCCCGGACCGGGCGCAGACGCCGAGGACCTCGCCGGTGGCGGGGTCGATGGACTCGAAGACGGCACCCGAACGGGCGGGCTGCCACCGGCCGCCGATGTAGTTCAGGTAAGTCCCGACCATGCGTCCTCCTCGCTTCACGAGACGCGGGCCGCCCGCACGCGCCGCGCCGCCTCCCGGAAGGCCCGCGCGCCCGCGCTGTCGGGGTAGCGGACCACCACGGGCTCGCCCGCGTCCCCCGCCTCGCAGATACGCGGGTCCAGGGGGATCCGGGCCAGGAGAGGAACCCCCAGGCGGTCCGCCAGAGCTTGACCCCCGCCCTCCCCGAACACCGCCACCGGCTCCGGCCCCTCCAGGTAGCTCATGTTCTCGATGACGCCCGCCACCTTGAGGTTCACCTTCTCCGCCATCCGGGCGGCCCGGGCCGCCACCTCCACCGCGGCCTGCTGAGGGGTCGTGACCACCAGCATCTCGGCCTGAGGCAGCTGCTGGGCCACGGTGATGGACACGTCTCCGGTGCCGGGCGGCAGGTCCAGGAGCAGGGTGTCCACGTCGCCCCAGTGCACCTCGGTGATGAAGGTGATGAGGGCCTTGTGCAGCATGGGCCCCCGCCAGATGACCGCTTCGTCCCGGTCCACCAGCATCCCCATGGAGACCGCCCGGACGCCCCACCGTTCCAGGGGAATGATCATTTGGTCGATCACCGTGGGCCGGCCCTCGATGCCCAGCATCCGCGGGATGGAGAACCCGTACACGTCCGCGTCCAGGACCCCCACGCGGCTTCCCACCTGAGCCAGGGCCACCGCGAGGTTGGCGGTCACCGTGGACTTCCCCACGCCACCTTTGCCACTGGCCACCGCCAGCACCCGCACCGAGCTGTGCGGCCCCAGGAAGGGAGACGGCGCGGTCCCCTCCGCACCCCTCAGCTTGGCGATGAGGGTCTGCCGCTCCTCCGGGCTCATCACGCCGAGCTGCACGTCCACGGACCGCACGCCCGGTATCTGGGCCACGCGGTCGCGGATGGACTGCAGGATCACCTCCCGCAGGGGGCAGCCTCCGATGGTCAGCACCGCCTCCACCCGCACGTGCCCATCCTGCACCCGGACGTCGCGGACCATGTCCAGGTCCACGATGGACCGCCGCAGCTCCGGGTCCTCCACGTCCCGCAGCGCTTGAAGCACCTGCTCCCGGGTGAGCTCGGGCTCGTGCCGTCCGAACCGCATGGCGCCTCCCCTCCGTCCCCCTTCCCTCCCATGCTACCACCCGGGGCTGCCGGCTTCCGCGCGGAGCGTGACCACAAGGCCTTCCCGCGGCCTCAGCTCCAAATCCGGCTCAAAGCCCTCACGGTCCAGGTGGGTGGACAGCAACACGTACCCGCCTGTTGCCAGGCGCGCGGGAGTTTCCGCGAAGTTCAGGGCTACCAGCACGACCTCGCCTTGCAGCTCCCTGCGGTACGCGAACACGCCCTCCGGTGCGTCTACCGGAACGTAGCGGCCCGCCACCAGCGCCGGGTGGGCCCGCCGCAGCCGCAGGAGCCGCCGGACGAGGTTCAGGAACGACCGCGCGTCCTGCTCCTGGGCCGCCACGTGGCGCCACGCCGCGTCGGGGTTCACCGGCAGCCACGGCTCGCCGGTGGTGAACCCCGCGTGGGCCGTCGCGTCCCACTGCATGGGCGTGCGGGCGGCGTCCCGGGACCACCTCCCGCCCCACTCCCGGAACCCCGCCCAGTCCCGCACCCGGTCGGGCGGGATCCTCCCGTCCACCATCCCCAGCTCGTCGCCGTAGTACAGGGTCGGCGTGCCCCGCAGGCTCAGGAGCAGCACGTGCGCGAGCCGGGATCCCTCCTCACCCAGCCGCGTGGCCACCCGGGGCCGGTCGTGGTTGCCCAGGACCCAGCTGGGCCAGGCCCACGGCGGGAGGGCGGCCTCGTAAGTGTCCACCAGCCTGCGGAGCTCTACGGCGTGCCAGCGCTCCGGGGGCAGCTCCACCAACGCGAAGTTGAACGGCAAGTGACACTCGGGCTGTCCGGGGTTGCCGTAGTAGCGGACGAGCTGCGCGGTCGGCAGGTACACCTCGCCCATCAGCACCGGGCCGCGGTCCTCGTACTCGTCCAGTAATGCGCGGAACTGCCGGAGGACCTCGTGGGTCTCCGGTTGGTCCTCGGTGTAGGGGTGCAGCAGCCGGTCCCGCTCCCGCATGCCCGGCCTCCAGTCGGGGTTGGGCGGCTCGTCCCGGAAGGACGCGTCCTCCACCAGCAGCCACGCCGCGTCCACCCGGAACCCGTCCACCCCGCGGTCCAGCCAGAACCGCACCACCTGCACCATGGCTTCCACCACCTCGGGGTTGCGGTAGTTCAGGTCCGGCTGCTCGGGGAGGAACTGGTGCAGGTAGTACTGGCCGGTGGCGGGGTCCAGGGTCCAGGCCGGCCCGCCGAAGAAGCTGAGCCAGTTGTTGGGGGGGCCTCCGTCGGGAGCGGGGTCGCGCCACACGTACCAGTGGCGTTTGGGGTCGGTGCGGCTTGTGCGGGACTCCACAAACCAGGGGTGCTCGCTGCTGGTGTGGTTGGCCACGAGATCCACCACCACCCGCAGGCCGCGGCGGTGGGCTTCCGCCACCAGGCGGTCGAAGTCCGCGAGCGTCCCCATGGCGGGGTCCACCCCGCAGTAGTCCGACACGTCGTAGCCGAAGTCCCGCTGCGGCGAGGGGTAGAAGGGTGCGAGCCACACCGCACCGACGCCCAGTTCCGCCAGGTAGTCCAGGCGCCGCAACACCCCGCGGAGGTCACCCACCCCGTCGCCGTCGGAGTCCTGGAACGACCGGGGGTACACCTCGTAGAAGGCCTCCCGCTGCCACCACGGGAGACCGCCGGGCTGGGGGGACTCCTGGCCTCTCACGTCGCCCTGAGCCCCGCAGGCCGCGCGGCCCGCCACACGGTGACCGACCGGGCCGGCGCCAGCCAAGCGCTGCCCGCGGCCACCAGGCCCGCCCGCCGCCGGGTCTCCGCGCTGCACCACGCCCACTCCCAGCTCCAGGCATCGGGCGCCCGGGGCAGGACGAACCGCACGGCCCGCCCGCTGTTGAACACCACCAGGAACGTGTCGTCCACCACGGGCCGGCCCCTTTCGTCCCGCTCCGAGAACGCCCACCCGCACAGCACCATCCCTAGCGCCCGCAGCTGGGGGTCGTGCCAGTCCTCCGGCCCCATCTCCCGGCCCGCGGGGTGCACCCAGGTCACGTCCCGGCACACCTCCCCGGCGCCCCGCAGGAACTCCCGCCGGCGGAAGTTGGGGTGCCGCCGGCGGAAGGCGACCACGAGGCGGACGAACTCCAGGAAGCGCTTTTCCTCCTCGTCCAGCTCCCAGCTGTACCAGGACACCTCGTTGTCCTGGCAGTAGGCGTTGTTGTTGCCGCGTTGCGTGCGGGACAGTTCGTCGCCGCCCAGCAGCATGGGGACCCCCTGGGACAGCATCAGGGTGGCCACCAGGGCCCGCTTCAGCCGGTCGCGGCAGGTGCGGACCTCCGGGTCGTCGCTGGGCCCTTCTACCCCGCAGTTGGTGCTGTAGTTCTCCTCCGCGCCGTCCCGGTTGCCCTCGCCGTTGGCCTCGTTGTGCTTGCGCTCGTAGCTGACCAGGTCCTGCAGGGTGAAGCCGTCGTGGCTGGTGACGAAGTTCACCGAGGCGAAGGGCTTCCGCCCGGACCGCTCGTACAGGTCCGCGCTGCCGCTGATCCGGGTCGCGAACTCCGCCACGGTCCCCTCGTCTCCCCGCCAGTAGCGCCGCACCGCGTCCCGGTACCGGCCGTTCCACTCCGCCCACTGCCACGGGAAGTTCCCGACCTGGTAGCCGCCCGGCCCCACGTCCCACGGCTCCGCGATGAGCTTGACCCGGCTCAGGACGGGGTCCTGCTGGATCACCTTGAAGAACGCGCTGAGCATGTTCACCTCGTACAGCTCCCGCGCCAGGGCGGCCGCCAGGTCGAACCGGAACCCATCCACGTGCATCTCCAGCACCCAGTACCGCAGGCTGTCGGTCACCAGCTGCAGTACGTAGGGGTTCCCCAGGTCCAGGGTGTTCCCCGTGCCGGTGTAGTCCACGTAGAAGCGGGGGGCTTCGGGGTCCAGCTTGTAGTAGGCGGCGTTGTCGATGCCCCGGAAGCTCAGGGTCGGTCCCAGGTGGTTGCCCTCCCCCGTGTGGTTGTACACCACGTCCACGATCACCTCGAACCCCGCCGCGTGCAGGGCGCGGACGGCCATCTTGAACTCCCGGACCGCCTCCACCGGTCCGGCCACCGCGTAGTCCGGCTCGGGGGCGAAGTACGCCAGCGGGTTGTAGCCCCAGTAGTTAGTCAGCCCGCGGTCCACCAGCGCGCGGTCGTCCACGTGGGCGTGCACGGGGAGCAGCTGCACGGTGGTCACGCCCAACGACCGGAGGTGGTCGAGGATGGGCTCGCTGGCCAGCGCCAGGTAGCTCCCCCGCACCTCCTCGGGGACCTCAGGGTGCAGGCGGGAGATCCCCTTCACGTGGGTCTCGTAGATCACCGTGTCCTCCCACGGGACCTGCGGGGGCCGGTCGTCGCCCCACTCGAACGCGTCCTCCACCACCGCGGCCAGCGGAGCGTAGGCGGCGCTGTCCCGGTCGTCCAAGGCCAGGTCCTCCCGCGGGTCGCCCACGCGGTACCCGTACAGGCTGTCGTGCCACCGCAGGCGACGGCCGATGGCCTTCGCGTACGGGTCCAGCACGAGCTTGCGGGGGTTGAACCGGTGACCGTGCTCCGGTTCGTACGGCCCGTGCACGCGGTAGCCGTACAGCTGGCCGGGCCGCACCCCGGGCAGGTACGCGTGCCACACGGGGCCGGTCCGCTCCCGCAGCTCCACCACGCGTTCGGGCTGCGGGTCCTCGGGGCGTGCGAACAGGCAGAGCTCCACCGCCTCCGCGTGCTCGCTGTACAGGGCGAAGTTGGTCCCCAGGCCGTCCCACGTGGCCCCCAGCGGGTATGGCCGTCCGCGCCAGACCCTCACCGGGAGCCCTCCCAGCGCAGGAAGACCACCGCCAAGGGCGGCAGGACCAGCCGCAGGGAGTAGGGCCGGCCGTGGCGGGGAACTGGCTCCGCCTGCACGCCTCCGAGGTTGCCCCAGCCGCTGCCGCCGTACTCCCGGGCGTCGCTGTTGAGCGCCTCCTCCCACCGTCCCGGTTCGGGCACGCCCACCCGGTAGTCCTGGCGGGGGACCGGGGTGAAGTTGCACACCACCGCCACCTGCCGGCCCCCGCGGCTGCGGCGCAGGAAGCTCACCACGCTGGAGTCGCGGTCGTCGGGGTCGATCCACTGGAATCCCCCGGGTTCACAGTCCAGCTCGTGGAGGGCGGGTTCCGTGCGGTACAGCCGGTTCAGGTCCTGGACCCACCGCTGGATCCCCGCGTGGCGTGGGTCTGTCAGCAGGTGCCAGTCCACGCTCCCCTCGTGGTCCCACTCCCGCCGCTGGCCCACCTCCCCGCCCATGAACAGCAGCTTCTTGCCCGGCTGCGCATACTGGTAGCCCAGCAGCAGCCGGAGGTTCGCGAACCTCTGCCAGTCGTCCCCCGGCATCTTCTCCAGCAGGGAGCGCTTCCCGTGCACCACCTCGTCGTGGGACAGGGGCAGGAGGAAGTTCTCGGAGAACGCGTACAGCATCCGGAAGGTGAGCTCCTGGTGGTGGTACTTGCGGTGCACGGGGTCCCGGGACAGGTACCGCAGGGTGTCGTGCATCCACCCCATGTCCCACTTCAGGCCGAACCCGAGGCCGCCCGCGGACGTGGGCCGGCTCACCATGGGCCAGGCGGTGGATTCCTCCGCCACCGTCTGGACTCCCGGGAAGTCCCGGTAGACGGACTCGTTCAGCTGCCGCAGGAACCGGATGGCGTCCAGGTTCTCCCGTCCGCCGTACTCGTTGGGCAGCCACTCCCCCTCCCGCCGGGAGTAGTCCAGGTACAGCATGGACGCCACCGCGTCCACCCGCAGCCCGTCCGCGTGGTAGCGGTCCAGCCAGAAGTGCGCGCTGCTGACTAGGAAGCTCCGGACCTCCGGACGCCCGTAGTCGAAGATGGCGCTGCCCCAGTCCGGGTGCCACCCGCGCCGGGGGTCGGGGTGCTCGTACAGGGCGGTGCCGTCGAACCGCGCGAGGCCGTGGGGGTCCGTGGCGAAGTGGGAGGGGACCCAGTCCAGGAACACCCCCACCCCGTGCTGGTGCAGGGTGTCTACCAGCTCCATGAACTCCTGCGGTGTGCCGTACCGGCAGGTGGGCGCGAAGTAGCCCGTTACGTGGTACCCCCACGACCCGTAGAAGGGGTGCTCCATCACGGGCAGGAGCTCCACGTGGGTGAACCCCTGCTGGCGCACGTACTCGGCCAGCCTCGGCGCCAGCTCCCGGTAGGAGAGAAGACCGCCGTCGTCCCGGCGCCGCCACGACCCCAGGTGGACCTCGTACACGCTGATGGGGGCGTCCAGGGCGTTACGGCGGGCGCGCTCGGCCATCCACGCCCCGTCACCCCACGTGTAGCTGAGGTCCCAGACCACCGAAGCGTTTCCCGGGGGTGGTTCCGACCAGAAGGCAAACGGGTCCGCCTTGTCCAGCGGGGGAGCCCCTCCCCGCGGGACCACCCGGTACTTGTACCGGTGCCCGGCCCGCGCGGACCGCACCACCCCCACCCAGATGCCCGAGTCTGATAGCGGCTCCAGCGGGTCCGCCTCCGGGTCCCAGCCGTTGAAGTCCCCCATGACGCGCACCGCGGCGGCGTTGGGAGCCCACACGGCAAAGCGCGTGCCCCCTTCCTCCGGATGGGCTCCCAATTTCTCGTACAGCCGCGTGTGGGTGCCCTCCCGGAACAGGTACAGGTCCAGCTCGCCCATCACGGGTAGCGACTCCTCCGGGCAGCGAGGTCCCGCAGCGTCTCCGACACCTCCGGCAGCTCGTCCCAGGCCTCCACCGGATACCGCAGCCGCCTGCGCCAGTTGGGGTGCTGGTCTGCGGTGGTCCCGGGCACATTGTGGCACGCGGTCTCCAGCCACAGGTCCTCCAGGTGCACCAGCACCGAGCCCGCCGGGCTCTCCGCCAGCCAGCGCAGCGCCGCTTGCAAGGCCGTCCGCGGCGAGGGGTCCTGGACGCCCAGCTGGCGGGCCAGCGCCGTCACCACGGCCTGACGCCGGTCGCGCTCCGCGGACATCTGCCCGCCTGCTATGCGGCCCAGCCGGTGGAGCTCCACCAGGTCCAGACCCTCCCACCAGCTGGCGAAGGGAGCTGTGTCGTGGGTCCCCAGGGACGCCACGGTGTCCGGAGCCGGCAGGCGTAGCCGTTCGGAGCCGGCCTCGAAGGCCAGGACGTACATGCGCCACAGGCCCCGACGCTTGAGCTCCCTCCGGACCGCACGGGGCACCGTACCCAGGTCCTCGCCCACCACCACCGCACCCGCGCGGAGCGCCTCCACCATCACGGCGGCGTACAGCTCGTCCGCGGGGTAGCGCACGTACACCCCCTCTGTGGCCGGGAACCCCTTGGGGATCCAGTACAGCCGGTGCAGGGCCATGACGTGGTCCAGCCGGACCATCCGGGCCACCCCGAACAGCCTGGCGAGACACGCCCTCAGGTAAGCGTACCCGTCCTCCCGCGCCCGCTGCGGGTGCACCGGCGGAAAGCTCCAGTCCTGGCCGAGGGCCGAAAAGGGGTCCGGCGGCGCTCCCGCGGAAACCCCATCCACGAACAGGCCACGGAACTGCCACGGGTCGAAGCCGTCCGGGTGTGCGCCCAGGGGCAGGTCCAAATACAGCCACACCCCGGTCTCCGCCACCGCCTGCAGCTGCCGGTCCGCCAGCCACTGCGCGTACGCGTACACGTCCCGGGCTACCGGGTCCGCGCCGTCTAACCGGACGCCCGACCGCGCAACCTCCGGCCAGGTTCTCCACGGCCGGCGCTGCCGTTCCAGGTACGCCCGGAACGTAGCGTACTGCGCCAGCCACGGCTGCTGCCGGGCCCACGCCCGTACCTCCTCCTTGAGCCGGTCGGGAAGCTCCCGCCAGCTGTCCTCCAGCAGGGCCCGCTTTTCCGCGAAGGCGGCCCGGTAGTCCACGAGTTCCGCCGCCGCCCGCCCGCGGGGACCCGTCAGGTGCACGAACAGCTCGTTCCAGAACAGACGGCTGGCGGGCAGGTAAGGGCTGGGCTCGAAGGGCTCGTCCAGGAGGGCCGCAAACAGCGGCAGGGTGGCCAGCGCCCCCGCCCCGCGCGCCAGGGCCCAGCTGGCGGCCCGGCGCAGGGCTTCGAAGTCCCCGCACGGACCGCAGGTACGGGACCACAGGCCGTACGTGGGCACCCACAGGCCCACGCGGGGCGGGCTCGCCCCGGGCAGGCGGCGCGGGGCAGACAGCACCACCGTGTGCAGCCTCAGCCCGCCGGTACTCACCACCGCGCGGTGACAGCCAAACGGCAGCCGGCCCGGGATCTGGACGTGGCACTCCACCCAACCCTCCCGGCCCCGCACCTGCCGGACGCTCAGCTCGCGCCCTCCGAGCTCGCCGCCGCCCTCCAGAACCACCGCCCACCGCAGACGGTCCGCAGGGCCCGGCAGGCGCAGCTTCAGACGCAGGCGTCCGTCCCACGCCACCGTGACGGGCTCCACAGCCGGCGGCGGCGCTGCGGGGTCGACCCCCAACGCTTCCACGACCGCGCGGACGGCCTCGGGCGAAGCCCGGCGGAGGCGGCCGCGGACGTCCCAGTAGGCGAGCTGCACCAGGGCGCGGACCAGGCCTCCCCGTGGAAGCACCAGGGGCGTCACCCCAGCAGGGTACACATCAGGGCCAGGTGGTCCGCCAGGTCCCGCAGAATCAGGAAGTTCTGGCGCACGTGCTCCCGGGCGTTCTGGCCCATCTGACGCGCCAGATCGGGGTTGTTCAGCAGGTAGCGGACACGGAAGGCGAGCCCCTCGACGGAGTTCACCGTGTAGCCGGTGACGCCGTACACGATCTGAACGGTGATCCCGCCGGCGAACCCGCCGACCACCGGCTTGGCCTTCCACATGGCCTCCGTCACCGTCAGCCCGAACCCCTCCCGCAGGGACTTCTGGATGGCCACGGTGGCCGCCCGCTGGAGGGCGTTGATCTCCAGGTCCGCGGTGGGCGGCAGGACCAGGACGTGGACGTCGGGATCCCCTTCCGCCGCCTCCATGACCTCCGCCAGCACCTGGGGGCCCTCCGGGTCGTCGTCCGCGGTGCCTCCCGCGAGGACGAGCCGGCAGTCCTCGTGCCGCTTGACCATGCGGTACGCCTGGATGACCCCCACGGGATCCTTGAACCGGTCGAACCGGGACACCTGCAGGAGGATCGGCTTGTCCCGAGGGATGGCCAGGCGTGCCAGAACCGCGTCGACCTCTTCTTCGGTGAGCTCTCGGTTCTTCTCCGACAGGGGGTCGATGCTGGGGTGGATCAGGTACTGGGGGATCGGCAGCCGCTGGGCGAACTTCTCCAGGGAGAAGACGGCCGCGTCGTACCTCACCACGAAGGGCCGCAGGAATCCCCACGCCCGCCGCTGCGGGTGGGAGACGTCGATGTGGCACCGCCAGACCCAGCGGCCCGCACGCGGGGCGAACTCCACCAACGCCGCGGGTTGCGGGTCGTGCACCAGCACCACGTCCGCGCCGAGGTCCAGCCGGGCAGCGTTCTCGCGGTTCACCTCCAGGTAGGTGCTCAGCTGGGCGTCCGGCAAAGGCTGATCCTGACCCTGCAGGGCGTTGTGCAGGCTCTTGGTCACCCGGAAGAACTCCTCCGGACCGGACAGCACCTCCCACCGGGTCTCGATCCCCAGCTCCTCCAGCAGAGGGACGTAGCGGTGCAGCATCTCCGCCACCCCTCCACCGAACCGCGTGGAGTTCACGTGCACGAGGCTGCGGCCCCGGACCCGCTCCGCCAGACGCCGGAGGGTCTCCACGGCCCCCCTGGGAGCCACCTCCCGGTAGGCCTCCAGCCCGGAGGACTTCAACCTACACCCCTCCGTAGCGGTCGCACAGGGAGACCAGCTCCGCCCGCAGCCCCTCCAGGCTCTTGAAGTACGGGCTGGTGCGCCGGATGGCAGAGGCCAGCTCCGGACATCCCAGGTCCTCCTCTACCCAGCGCAGTGGGTCGGCCTCGCTGCGCCGCTGCGTCACCGCGTAGAAGAAGTGGTAGTAGAGAGCCCCCAGGTCCACGTCCGACAGAGCGCTGCGGAACTCCCGCAGGTCCCGAGCCTCGACCCCCGTGGGCACCTCCAGGACGGTGGAGCGCATGAAGTGGAAGGGCTCCCCGTAGACGACCCGAGGCACCGTCTGCAGGGATCCCAGGTGTCGATCGAGGATGGTGATGAACTCCGCCCTCACCGCCTCCAGGTCGGGGTAGTCGAAGGGGTCCACCACGGCCAGCTGCTCGCCCAGGACTCGATCCCGGACCTGGATGGCGGACCAAGTGGCGAAGTCGTTAGGGTAGGGCGACGCCAGGTACCGGCCCCGGAGGAAGTAGCTGTGCGTGTGGTAGAAGATGGACTCCAGCGGAACCTCCTCGATTCCCCACAGGAGCTCGCGCTCGTCCCACGCGGTACGCCCGAGCATCTCCTTGAGCTCGTGCACGGTCACGAACCGGAAGGGCCTCCGCGCGCGTGGCATACGGTGCGACTATTGTACCTCGGAGCCTGTGGGAGTCCCGGAGGGCTGCGTGGAGGCCAGCTGTTCCAGGAGGGCCCGCAGGTGGTGGGGCGCTTCCACCATCCACGCGGCGTGGGTCGGCCCGAACCCCACTCGGACGGAGTGGGCGTCCTCCGGCAGGACGGCGAACAGCTCCTCGTCCGTGACGTCGTCCCCGGCCGCGAGGATGAACTCCCACCGGACAGAGGCCAGCCACCGGCTGGCGGCCCGTCCTTTGCCCACAGCCGGGTCCCGGACCTCGACGACGCGCTTTCCGTGCAGGATCCCGAGCGGAGTGGTCCCCGACAGCTGCACCAGGGTGGTCACGAGCTCGCGGGCGCGGACTGCCGCCAGCGCGGGGTCTACCCCCCGGAAGTGCCACGCGAGGGAAGCGGTCTTCTCCTCCACCCAGGCGCCCGGGGTGAGGCCCGCGTACGCCTCCAGCACGGGGCGCAGTTTGTCCTTCCACCCGGGCTGCGGCGACACCTGCGCCTCCCACGGCCCGCCACGGTCCCGCACCCAGGCCCCGTGTTCGGCCACCAGGTCCACGCCCAGGTCCCCGAACCACCCGTCCAGGGTCTCCAGATCCCGGCCGCTGACCAGCACCACCCGGTTGCAGGGGTCCGCGGACAGCTGCGCGAGGAGCCGGCGCACAGCTGCGTCGGGGGTCGCTTGCTCCGGCCGGTCCGCGATCTCCACCAGGGTGCCGTCGTAGTCCACGAGCAACAGCCGCCTCCGGGCACGCGCGTAAGCCGCCAGGAGAACCTCCCACCGGTCCCGGGAGAGCCACTTC
>JBKBVM010000179.1:0-3345 GCA_046289555.1 bacterium | reverse complement strand
CATCCTCGCGAAGGTGGTGGCGTGGGCGCCGGACCGGCCCACAGCGGTCGCCCGCTTGGCCCAGGCCCTGCAGGACTACGTGCTGCTGGGTCCCCGGACCAACCTGAGCTTCCTGCTGGACCTGGTCACGCACCCCGCGTTCCTGGCCGGAGAGGTGTCCACCCAGTTCGTGGAGGACCAGCTGGCCACCTGGCAGGCCCCGGACCCTCCCCTGGAGGCGGTGGCCCTGGCCGCCGCGCTGCTGGCCCAGGAAACCCACGCCCCGAAACCCCCATCCGGCACCCGTGCGCCCGATCCCTGGGATCGCCTTGCGGGCGCACGGCTCCCGTGAGGTCCGTGCGGCTACACGTTTCCTACAGGGGACGGCAAACCCCCGTGGAGGTCCGGGGCTCAGGCGACGGGTACGCGGTACGCCTGGGAGAGCGCGAGCTGCGGGTGAGGTGGCACGAGCTGAGCCCGGGCGTGGCGGAGGCCACGGTGGAGGGCGTGCGACTGCGGTTCTGCTACGCTCGACAGGGTGAGGCACTCCAGCTGCACCTAGCGGGGCGCACCTACACCTTCACGCGAGCGCGGGAGGAAGCTGAAGCACGCAGCGCAGAGCCTGAGCAGGACGTGCGGGCGCCCCTGCCGGGCCTGCTGACGCGGGTGCTGGTGGAACCCGGCCAGGCGGTGGCGGCCGGACAGCCCCTGTACGTGGTGGAGGCGATGAAGATGGAGACCGTGGTCCGTGCGGTCCGCCCCGCGCGGGTGCTGCGGATCCTGGCCCGCGAGGGCGAGCAGGTGGAGGGCGGCGCGGTGGTGGTGGAGCTGGAGGAGGGCGCGTGATCCCCCTGGACCGCGTACCGCACTCGGTGCGCCTGGTGGAGGTGGGCCCTCGGGACGGCCTGCAGAACGAGCCGGAACAGGTTCCCACGGAGGTCAAGGTGGCGTTCGTGGAGGCCCTGGCGGACGCGGGGCTGCGGTGGATCGAGGTGGGCTCGTTCGTGCGGCCGGACCGGGTCCCCCAGATGGCGGACACCGAGGAGGTGTTCCGCCGTCTGCGGCCGCGGGAGGGCGTCACCTACCTGGCCCTGGTCCCCAACCTCCGCGGCCTGGAGCGGGCTGCCAACTGCGGGGTACGGGCCGTGGCGGTGTTCACCGCGGCCACGGACGCGTTCGCGCAGGCCAACCTCGGGACCACGGTGGAGGCCTCCCTGCGGACCTACCGCGAGGTGGTCGGCCGGGCGCGGGAGGCGGGCATGGTGGTGCGGGGCTACGTCTCGGTGGCGTGGTGGTGTCCGTACAGTGGCCGGGCTGACCCCCAACGCGTGCGGGCGGTAGCCCTGGAGCTGTTGGGCATGGGCTGCGCGGACGTCGGGGTCGCGGACACGGTGGGCGCCGCCACACCCAGGGAAGTCCAGGAGCTGCTGGCGCTCCTGCTGCGCGACATCCCTCCCGAACGCGTGGGCGTTCACTTCCACGACACGCGGGGCACGGGCCTAGCCAACGTGTTGGCCAGTTTGCAGATGGGGATCTCCACCGTGGACGCCTCCGCGGGCGGTCTGGGAGGCTGCCCGTTCGCGCCCGGGGCGCTGGGCAACGTGGCCACGGAGGACGTGGTGTACATGCTGCACGGCATGGGCGTACACACGGGGGTCGACCTCGAAAAGCTCCGGTCCGCCACCCGGCTGCTGGAGGCGTGCCTGGCCCGCCGGCTGCCCTCTCGGTACCTGCAGGCCGGACCTCTTTCGACGCGCTAGCTGGGTTATTGACTTCGGTCATCGGGCCGGCGGCCGATGGTCACCTTTGCCTTCTTCGTCCCAGCCTCGAAGCAGGAAAAACACGATAAAGCGGATGCCTTGAGTCCGCTTTAAGGAGGTGCTGGCGGTGGGCAACCGCAACGGCCCGTGGCTGCGCATCGCGGACAACATCTGGTTCTGGCTGGTGGCGAGCAACGTCTTCTTCTTCGTGGTGTACCTCGTCTGGGGCGCGTGGGACGTCCTGCGCGTCCCGTCCCGCTAGGAGGCTGGCCATGGCACCCGGCGCGTGGTGGGAGGAGCCCGTCCACCCCCTGGAGCGGGCCTGGGTGGTCATCGCCTTCCTCATCGCGGTGGTCTTCTTCTCGGCCATGATGCTGGTCTGGCACGCGCTGGGCCAGCAGAACGTCCGCGGCCGCGCCTACCGCGTGGATCCCAAGGCCTACCAGGCGGAGGTGGAGCGCTTCGTCCAGCAGTACAGGGTGGGTGAGGAGGCGGGGCAGCCCGTGGTGGCTCCTCCCCCCGGGAGCGACGTGTACATGCTGGCGCAGCGCTTCCGTTTCTACCCCATCCTCCGGCTGAAGGCGGGCGAGCGCTACGTCCTGCACGTGGCCAGCATCGACTACCTGCACGGGTTCAGCATCACCCAGCCCCACGTGTGGAACCTGCAGCTCTATCCCGGCTACGAGTGGGTGATCCCCTTCACCCCTCGCGAGCCCGGTACGTACCACATGGCCTGCAACGACTTCTGCGGCGTGGGCCACGAGATGATGCTCGGGAAGATCGTGGTGGAGAGGTGACGCCATGGTGCAGCCCGCGGAAGCCCGTACCTGCCCGGTGACCGGGTTCCGGGTCCACCGGGCCGCAGAGGACCTGGTGAAGGCCAACGCGGTGGCCGCGGTGGTAGCCCTACTGCTCGGCGGCCTGGCCGCCATCGTGGTCCTGTTCACCCGCTGGATGGGGGCGTTCCCGCCGGAAGCGTTCTACCAGTACTTGGCCCTGCACGCCTGGAACATGCTGATCTTCTGGATCATCTTCTTCGAGATCGCGCTGCTGCATTTCGCGGGCAGCATCATGCTGAACACCCGGCCCGCGAGCCCCGCGGTGGGCTGGCTGGCCTTCGCCCTCATGGTCCTGGGGGCGCTCGTGGTGGAACGCGCGATCCTCACGAACCCCTTGAACCACCTGTCCTTCCAGCCCTACCCGCCCCTGCGGGGCACCCCGGACTTCTACCTGGGCACCATCCTCTTCGCGGTGGGCGCCCTGCTGGGGGTAGGGCTGTTCTTCGCTACGGTGCACAAGGCGTACCGCGAGGGCACCCACACGGGCCCGCTGCCCCTGGTGGTCTTCGGCGCCTTCGTGGCCGCGGTCCTGGCGGTGGCCACCCTGCTGGTAGGTGCCCTGGTGTTCGTCCCCGCCTTCCTGTGGTCGGCGGGCGTCCTACCCGAGCTGAACCCGTTCCTGTGGAAGGTCGCCTACTGGGGCTTCGGCCACCCCTCCCAGCAGATCAACCTCGCCGCCACCATCACGGTCTGGTACCTGCTCTCCCAGCTGACCGTGGGAGGCCGCACCCCCAGCGAGACGGTGTCCCGGGCGGCCTTCGTGCTGT
>JBKBVM010000178.1:0-3449 GCA_046289555.1 bacterium | reverse complement strand
GCCGGAAGGCTCGGGCAAGAGCCGGCTGGGACAGATCTGGGCCGAGCGGGTCGGGGCGGTGGCCATCCACGGCGCCGAGGCGGCGGTGATCGACCCGCTGGAGCTGGAGGGCCGGCCGGTGTTGCTGGACCCGGCGCGGGACGTACTCGAGGTGGGGCTGAACAACGTCAATCCTGTGGTTCATGTGCCGGGTACACTTTTGAACCTGGGGCTGTTGGAGACGGGGTGGTTTGCGAAGGTCGATTTTTACGAGGCGCTGGTCGGGCGTGTGGCGGCAGTCATTGGCAAGCTGGACGAGGAGCGTGTGAGACTGGGTGCAGCTCTAGGCTACCAGCTTCTCCCGCTGGAGGAGTTCGACCGCAGATCGTACGGGGAGGCGAGACGGGTTTACTCGGTGGGGAGCGTGTCGGAGCGATGGGCGGAGGCTGCGAACGTCCCGCCCCGGTATCTGGAGGAGGACGTGCCGATGGGGCTGGTGCCGCTGGTTTCGGTGGGCCGGATGGTGGGTGTGCGGCTGAGGGCGAGCGAGCTGATGGTAGAGCTTGCGTGCCTGGTGCAGGGGGCGGACTATTGGGCAACGGGTCGGACTGTGGAACGGCTCGGGGCGCGTGGAGTAGAGGATCTGCGGGGCGAAGGGGGAGCGTAGGCCGACAGTGAGTCGTCTGGCGGGAATCGCTCTGGGTCGGATCGGCCTGGCGGCAGGGATCGTGCTTCTCCTGAACAGCGCCCTGTTCGTGGGGATGCGGGTGGTGCCGGGCGACCCGGTGCGGCTCGCGTTGGGGGAGCAGGTGGACGAGGCAGAGCTGCGACGGCTGCGGGCGGAGCTGGGGCTGGACCGGCCGTTGGGGGAGCAGCTGGTGGCGTTCTTCAAGGGAGCGGTTCGGGGGGACCTGGGGCGTTCCTTGCGGACGGGCCGGCCCGTGGCGATGGAGGTGGGCCGGGCGCTGCCTGTGAGCCTGTTGCTCGTGGCGGCAGCGGTTGGACTGGGCGGAGTTTTGGGGGTCGGAGCGGGGTGGGTCAGTGCGAGTCGAGCAGGTGGACAGATTCCTGTCGGGGGCAGCGGTCATGGCGGGTTCGCTCACGGCGTATCTGGTGGGGAGCACGCTGCTGGTCATTTTTGCGGGACCTCCCGGTGGTTTCCCAGCAGCGGGTATGAGGGACCGTGGTACCTCGTGTTACCGATCGCGACGCTGGCTGTTGCGGAGGGTGCCGTCATGGCCCGGGTGGGTCGAGCGGCAATTCGAGAGGTACTGACCAGCGATTACGTGCGTACTGCTGTAGCGAAGGGGCTTGCGCCGGTACGTGTGACTCTGAAGCACGTGATGCCCAATGCGGTGGTACCCCTGGTTGGCCTGCTCGTGGCGGATTTTGGAAGGTTGGTCGGTGGAGCCGTTGTGGTGGAGTCCGTGTTTGGCATACCGGGTATGGGCTACCTTGTGGTGGAGGCGGTGCGATACCGGGATTACACAATGTTGCAGGGCGCGGTGCTGGTACTTAGCGGCACTGCGGTCCTTGCGGGAATGCTAGGCGACGTCGGGGTGGCGGTCATTGACCCGAGGTTGAGATAGTGGTCGGTCAGCTGGTACGGACGGAGAAGGTGGCGGAGAAGGGTTCCGGCCCGATGGGGAGGCGGGCGCGGGACCTGGGGAAGGTCGTGTGGGGATTCGTGGTGTGCGCGTATTTTGCGTTGGCCGCTGGAGCGCCCCTGTTGGTGCCCTATGAGCAGGCGGTGGCGGTGGACCTGAGGAGGGCCCTGCGAGGTCCTGGTTGGGACGAGTGGCTGGGGCGGGACGAACTCGGGAGGCGGGTGGACGCGCGAATCGTCTGGGGCGCGAGGAATTCGCTGGCGGTGGCCGGGTTCGGGGTTGGGCTGGGAGGAGCTGTGGGGGTGTTTTTGGGGAGCGTTGCGGGTTACCGGAGGGGCAGTCTGCTGGATCGGGTGGTGGGGACGGGGATGGATGTTTTGCTGGCGGTGCCGAGGATGCTGCTGGCGCTTATGGTCGTAGCGCTGACGGGCCAGAGCCGGGAGGGGTTGATGTTGGCGGTGGGGCTGTCGGCACTACCCAGCTTTGCGCGTCTGAGTCGTGGCGTCGCGCTGCGGGTGGCGGTACAGGAGTACGTGGTGGGGGCCGTGGCGGCGGGAGCTGGCGAGCTGCGTATTCTGTTGCGACACGTGCTGCCAAACGTCGTGCCTGTGGTGATCCCCTACGCGGCGCTTAGTTTGGCGCACGGCGTTCTGGTGGTGACGGCTCTGGGTTTCCTGGGTCTGGGCTCGCCACCCCCCGCCCCCGAGTGGGGAAGCATGATGAGCACGGGACGGACTTATCTGTGGACCCACCCACACCTGGTAGTCGTGCCCGGGGTCGCAGTTGCCCTGTTTGCTGTGGCACTGAGCCAGCTCGGGGACCGTCTTGAAGGGAGGTGAGGATGGTGGCAGGGAGCACGCGCAGGTATCGGGTTCTGGTTCTGGGGGTTGCGGCGGTGGTGGCCGTGGCCGGGGTGGGACACGGGGGACCAGCGCCCAGGGTTGTACGCGTGGCGGAGGCCACGGACGTGGTGACGCTGGATCCGGCGTTTGCCGCGGACAGACCGAGCCATACGGTGATCGGGCACATTTTTCAGCGGCTCGTGCGGTACGAGTACGATGCGACGGCAGGCCGACTGACGGTGGTGCCTGAGCTGGCGCAACGGCTGGAGGCCTCGGAGGACGGACGTGCGTGGACTGTGATGTTGCGTTCGGGTCAGGTGTTCAGCGACGGCAATGCGGTAGACGCGATTGCGGTCAAGTATTCGTTGGAGCGGATACTGGCTCCGGCGATCGGGTCGCCGTACAGACCGCTGCTCGAGCCGATCGAGCGGATTGAAGTAATGGGCTCGGACAGGCTGCGGATCGTCACGAGGACTCCCTATTCCGCTTTGGTGGAGAACCTGGCAGCGTACCAGACCTCGGTGGTGAGCTGGCGGGCAGCGGGGCGGGTGCCCTTGCGGGAGTTCGGGCGGCAGCCGGTGGGGAGCGGACCGTACCGGCTGGCGGAGTGGACACCCGGTAGACAGGTGGTCCAGGTGCGCAACGAGCAGTTCGGAGGCAAACGCCCGTGGGCGGACAGTCTGGTGTTCCGCCCGATACCGGAGGCAGCCACTCGGGCGGTGGCATTGGAGGCGGGGGATGTGGATGTCGCGATGCGGCTTCCGCCAGAGCTGGCTGAGCGGGTGAGCGGGCGGAAAGGACTCCGTTTAGTGCGTGTTCCGACGACCTTCCAGATCTCGTTGGAGTTCAATCATCGTCGGAAGCCCTTTGACAACGCGAAGGTGCGGAGGGCGTTGAACCTCGCGGTAGACCGACGCGCCATTGCGGAGCGTGTGCTGCTGGGGGGTGGGTTGGTGCCCAGGGGGCCGGCGCCTCGGGGAGTGACTTACCGTGTGGAGCTCGCGGAGTATCCGTATGACCC
>JBKBVM010000177.1:0-3450 GCA_046289555.1 bacterium | reverse complement strand
CAAACTGGGCGGCCCCAAGGGGGTGGGTGCCCTGTACGTCCGCAAGGGCGTGCGCCTGCAGCCCCTGCTGGTGGGAGGGGACCAGGAACGCGGGCTGCGGGGCGGGACGCCCAACCTGCCGGGCATCGCGGGGTTCGCGGCCGCGGTCCGGTTCTGGGAGCGGGAAGGGGAGCGCCTGCGGGCCCGTCTCCGGGAGCTGGCGGAGCGGCTTCGGGTTGAGCTCTCCGAGCTGTCCGGGCTGCGGTGGAACACCCCGCCCGAGGCTCACCGCACGGCTCCCCACATCCTCAACCTCTCCGTCCCGGGCCTGCGTGGCGAGGTCCTGGTGCACCGGCTGGAACAGGAGGGCGTCTACGTCTCTACCGGCTCTGCGTGTCACTCGCGTCGGGCGCACCCCAGCCACGTGCTCCTGGCCATGGGCCGGTCGGAGCAGGAGGCCATCTCCGCGGTGCGCGTGAGTCTGGGCCCGGACACCACCGAGGAAGACGTGGCCCACGCCGCGGAGGCGTTCCGGGTCGCCCTCCACGACCTGCGGTTTTTGGTCCCCTCGTAAGCGGCGTTCATGGAGCGGGTAGTTCTCGTCCGTTACGGGGAGATCGGGCTCAAGCGGGCCAACCGGGCCGCGTTCGTGGCGCAGCTGGCCCGCAACCTGCGGGCTGCGCTCCCCGGCGTGCGGGTGGAGAACCGGTTCGACCACCTGGTACTGCGGGACGCCCACGCACCCTGGGTCCTGGAGCGCCTGCAGCGCACCTTCGGGGTGGTCTCCACGAGCCCCGCGCTGGAAGTCGTCCCGCAGCTGGACGCGATGGAGGCCGCGGCCCAGGCGTTGGTGGCCGAGCTGGCCCCCGGACCGGGAACGACCTTCAAGGTGGAGACCCACCGCCGCGACAAGACCTTCCCCCAGACCTCGCCCGAGGTGGACCGGGAGCTGGGCCGGCGCCTGCAGGCCCACTTCCCCCAGCTGGTAGCGCGCATGAAGGACCCGGAAGTACACCTGCGCGTGGACATCCGCGACCGGGCCTACGTGTACACCCAGGTGCACCCGGGGCCGGGCGGGCTGCCGGTGGGCACCGGCGGCCGCGCGGTGGCGCTGCTGTCGGGGGGGATCGATAGCCCCGTGGCCATCTGGATGGTGGCCAAGCGCGGCGTGCAAGCTACCCCGCTGCACTTCCACGCCCCGCCCTTCACCAGCGAGCGCTCCAAGGAAAAGGTGGTACGGCTGGTGGAGGTACTGTCGGAGTGGTGCGGCCCCATGGACCTGTGGGTGGTCCCCTTCGCCCACGTGCAGCGCGCCATCCGGGAACGGGTCGCCGAACCCCTGTGGACCGTGACCCTGCGTCGGATCATGATGCGGGTAGCAGAGCGGGTGGCCCAGCGCGTGGGTGCCCCGGCTTTGGTGACCGGCGAGAGCCTGGGTCAGGTAGCCAGCCAGACCCTGGAAGCTCTGGCGGTCATCGGGGCGGCCACGCGGCTTCTGGTGCTGCGGCCCCTGGTGGGCATGGACAAGCTGGAGATCTCCGGACTCGCCCAGCGCATCGGGACGTACGAGGTCTCCGTGTTGCCCTACGAGGACTGCTGCACCCTGTTCGTCCCGCGCCACCCCCGCACGCGGCCGACCCTTCAGGAGGTAGAAGAGGCGGAGGCCTCCCTGGACGTGCCCGCGCTGGTGGAGGAAGCACTGGGGGGGGCGGAGGTCATCTCCCCTGCAGCCCCCGCCCCCGCCGGCGCCTGAGGAGCTACCGGACCACCACCACGCCCTTCATCCCCAACGGGGCGTGGATCGGGGTGGTGGCGTCCGCGTACCTGCTCCGCGTCGCTGAGGTAACCGCACCGCGGGGCAGCACGAGCCCTGTCGTGACCCACCCCGGCACCGCGTCTATCTACGTCCTGGCAGGGGAGATGTGCATCCGGACCGCTGCTGGGCTTGTCCGCATCCGCACGGGGCAAGCGGGCCTGGCACCTGCGGCGGACACCGTGCTGCAGGCCTCCAGCTGCGGCGCTGCGGACCTGCGGGCCCTGGTGCTGTCCGTGACCGACGCGGACCGCCCGTTCACCTCGCCCGCCGAATTCCCCCAGCCCCTGAGGGCTCCACAGGCTCCGGGCCGGGAGTCGCCCGGCTACGAACCCGTAAACCCGCACTAAGTAGACCTAGAGTCTGTACCCCAACGTTACGGCACCGCCCGCCGGTACAGGTTGAAGGCCAGCCACTCGCCCACGCGGCCGTCCTGCTCCCAGGCCAGCTGCGCCCCGGGGGTGCCGGGTGCGGAGCCGTGGTCGGTCTTCCACCAGCAGCTGCGGCCCGTGAACACCGAGCGCGTGTAGCTCACCAGCGCCAGCGGCGTGGAGACCAGCGGGTGCACGGTGAAGGCCCCGTACGCCACCACGCCCGCCAGCACCTTCCAGACCCTCGCCCGCAGCTCGACCACCGCAGACAGAACCAACGCCGCCGCCAGGACGGCGAACGCCCCCACCGTGAGGGGCTCCGGCAGCGCCCGCGGCAAGGGGAGCAGGTAGTAAGGGAGCAGGACACCCCGCAGGAACGCCGCCACCGCGTAGGCGTAGCTGGCAAACACCGCCCCGGGGATCACCACCGAACCCGTGAGGAACAACAGCAGGTCCACCTTCTGCAGACCGGACATGTGGCCGCGCGCCAACCGTGGGGTGTGCTGCACCAGGGCCCGCAGCACGCCCTCGCACCACCGCGCCCTCTGCCGGACGAGCGCGCTCCAGCTGGGCACGGACTCCTCCCACACCACCGCCTCCTCGCAGTACCGCACCCGCCAGCCTGCGGCGTGGAAGCGGATGGCCAGGTCGATGTCCTCCGTGAGCGCGCCCGGGTTCCAGCCGCCCACCGCCTCCAGCGCGAAGCGGTTCACCACCATGCCGTTGCCGCCCAACAGCACGTGGGCTCCGAAGCGCTCCCTCGCCCGCTGCATGACGGTCTGGTACACGTCGAACTCGTGCTCCTGCCCCCTCGCCACCACGCCGCCCGACCGGTGGTACAGCCGCCGGCGGCCCTGCACCGCCGCCACCCCGGGCTGCAGCAGCAGGGGGACCGCGCGCAGCAGAAAGTCCGGTTCGGGGCGCGCGTCCGCGTCGAAGACCGCCAGCACCTGGCCCCCGGCGACCTCCGTCCCCACGTTCAGCACCGCGGCCTTGCCGGGCGGCGTCCCGTCCGGCACCCGCACCACCCGCACGGGCACGGGCAGGTCCACCCGCGCCGCGCGCTGGCCGGTCCCGTCGCGGGACCGGTCGTCCAGCACCACCACCTCGAAACGCGGCCGGCCCTGCCCGTCGTGGTAGCGGAGCTGCCCGATGCTCCGGAGGGTGTCCTGGATCACCGCGGCCTCGTCCCGCGCGGGCACCAGGATGGACACGAAGGGGAGCCGGTGGGGTTGCTCGGACTGGCGTGGCCGTCGGCGCCTCACGACCCCCAGAAGCTGTAGGGCC
>JBKBVM010000176.1:0-3543 GCA_046289555.1 bacterium | reverse complement strand
CCGGGCCCGGACGCGGCCTCCAACGGGTTGGCCGCGTGCGCGGCCGCGGCGGTGGCGGGAGGGACCGTGGAGGCCATGGCGGCGGTGCTGCGGGAGTTCCGGGGGTTGCCGCACCGGCTGTGGCTGGTGGACGAGATCGGAGGCGTCCGGTACTACGAGGACTCCCTGGCCACCAACCCCGCGGCCGCGGCCGCCGCGGTGGCGGCCATGGAGCGTCCGTTCGTCCTCATCGCCGGCGGACGGCGGCCGCAGGCCACGCGGGAGGAGTTCGAGCCGCTGCGCCAGGCGCTGCGCGCAAGCCCCGTCCGGGCCGTGTACCTCATCGGCGAGAGCGCGCCGGTCCTGCGCCAGGCTCTGCGGGGGCTGGCGGCGGAGGTGCTGGAAGTACGCACCCTCCCGCAGGCGTTCCGGCGCGCGGTGCAGCTGGCGAGGGCCGGGGAGGCGGTGCTGCTGTCCCCGGGCTGCGAGTCGTTCGACCAGTTCACCGACTACCGGGAGCGGGCCGAACGGTTCGCCGCGCTGGTGGCGCAGGAGAGGAGGAAACGGGCGGGTTGACGCGTCCAGGCCCGCGGCAGGAGATCCGGCGCGGCCCCCCGGACGGGTGGCTGGTGGCCAGCGTCCTGGGCCTGTGCGGCGTGGGACTGGTGATGGTGTACAGCTCCAGCTCGGTGGTGGCCTTCGAGCAATTCGGGGACGCTGCCTACTTCCTCAAGCGCCAGCTGGTGTGGTTCGTTCTGGGCTGCGCCTGCATGATCCTCACCTCCCGGGTGCACTACACCGCGTGGCGCGGCCTCGCGGCACCCCTGCTGGCGGCCTCCCTGGCCCTTCTGGGCGCGGTCCTCGTCCCCGGCGTGGGCGAGGTGGCGGGCGGCGCGCGCCGGTGGATCGTGCTGGGGCCCGTGAGCTTCCAGCCCGTGGAGCTGGCGAAGTTCAGCCTGGTGCTGTACCTGGCCCACTTCCTGGCCAACCGGCGGGACCGGGTGCGGCACCTGGTCCGGGGCCTGCTGCCGCCACTGGTGTTCACAGGCGTCCTAGCCGCGCTGGTGTTGCGCCAGCCGGATATGGGCAGCGCCGTGGTGCTGGTATCCATCGCGGGTGCGGTGCTGTTCTGCGGGGGCGCCCGGCTACACCACCTGGCGGGCGTGGCGTTGGTGGCGACGCCCGTGGCCGCGTGGGCCGCGCTGGCGGAGGCGTACCGGCGGGAGCGGATCCTGGCGTTTCTGGATCCCTGGCGGGACGTCCTGGGCAGCGGCTTCCACATCATCCAGTCCTTGGTGGCGGTGGCGTCCGGGGGGCTTGCGGGGGTGGGCCTGGGCCAGAGCCGCCAGAAGTTCTTCTACCTTCCGGAGCGCCACACGGACTTCATCTTCGCCATCCTGGCGGAGGAGCTGGGGGTTGTAGGCGTGGTGCTGGTGGTGGGTCTGTACGCGGTGCTGGTCGCCCGGACCTACCGGGCGGCCCTCCGTGCCCCGGACCGGTACGGCGCGTTGCTGGCCTCGGGGTTCGGCGCGTGGGTGGCCGCACAGGCGGTGTTGAACATGGGGGTGGTGACCGGGATGCTGCCGGTCACGGGGGTTCCACTCCCGTTCGTGAGCTTCGGCGGCTCGTCCCTGGTGGCGCTGATGGCGGCTTCGGGGGTCTGCCTCAACCTCTCCCAGTACGCGCGGGCTCCCCGGGAAGCGGACGTGTTCGCCGACTGGCCCGCTTCGCCCGCGCCCGGGGGCGCGGGGTGAGCTGGCGCGTGGTGCTGGCGGGAGGTGGGACGGGCGGCCACGTCTACCCCCTGCTGGCGGTGGCGGAGGCCGCGGCCGGCGAGGCGGCCTTCCAGTTCGTGGGCGGGGATGGCCTGGAGAGAGAGGTGGTCCCTCAGTCGGGAATCCCTTTTCACCGGGTGCCCTCCGGCGGCGTGGTGGGAAAAGGGCCGCTGGTGGCCGCCCGGAACCTGGCCCGCATCGTCAGCGGCGTGCTGCAGGCGCGCCGGCTGCTGCGGGCGCTCCGGCCGCACGCGGTGGTGTCCACCGCAGGCTACGCGGGGTACCCCACCGCCCGGGCCGCCGCGGACCTCGGAGTGCCCCTGGTCCTGGTGGAGCCCAACAGGGTCCCGGGTGCTGCCAGCCGGCTTCTGGCGGCCCGGGCGCGGAGGGTGTGCGTGGCGTTCGCCGCCACCGCCGCCGCCTTCGGCGAGCGGGCGGTGTGGACCGGGGCGCCCGTGCGGCGCGCGGCCCTTCCCGGAGACGCGGCGCGCGCGCGGACCCGTTACGGGCTGGCACCGGATCGCACCACGGTGCTGGTGCTGGGCGGCAGCCAGGGCTCACGGGTTTTGAACCGCCTCGTCCAGGAGGCGGTCACGTTGTTGAGCCACCGCCACGACCTCCAGGTCCTTCACGCCACGGGCCGCGCCCGGGCGGGGCTGGGGAGGGAAATCCCGTCGGGTGGGGTGCTGTACCGCACCGTGGACTACCTGGACCCCATCGGTGACGCCTACGCCGCCAGCCACCTGGCGGTCGCGCGGGCGGGGGCGGTTACGTGCGCGGAGCTGCTGGCCGCAGGCCTGCCCTCGGTCCTCGTACCGCTGAGGCTGGCGTCGGGCCACCAGCTGCACAACGCCCGGGCCCTGGAGGAAGCCGGTGCCGCGGTGGTGCTGCGGGAGGAGACGCTTTCGGCTACACGGCTGGCGCAGCTTTTGGAGGAGCTGGTGGAAGACCGCCTGCGGCTGGAGCGTATGGCCCGGGCCGCGCGAGCTCTGGGCCGGCCGGACGGGGCGAAGGCGGTGTGGGAGCAGGTCGTTCTCGCCGCTCGCGAGGTCTGCCGTGGGTGACCTGCACTTCGTGGGTGCGGGCGGGGCCGGCATGAGCCCGCTGGCGGAGGTGTACGCGCGGCGCGGGGTGTCGGTCTCCGGGTGCGACCTCCGGGACAGCGCTGCGGTCCGGCGGCTGCGGACCGTGGGGGTGGACGTCCGACTGGGGCACGACCCAGACCACCTGCAGACCGCGGAATGTGTGGTGGTGTCGCGGGCTGTCCCGCCCACCGAACCGGAAGTGGCCGCGGCCCGGGCGAGGGGGCTTCCGGTGCTGCACCGCGCTCAGCTGCTGGCCCAGCTGCTGGCCCGGGAGGCGGACTCCGTAGGCGTCGCAGGGACCCACGGAAAGACCACCACCACGGCCCTGTTGAGCGTGGTCCTGGAAGCCGCGGGACTGGACCCCACGGCCCTGGTGGGCGGCGAGGTGCGTCAGTTCGGGGGCGGGGCGCGGGTGGGCAGCGGTGTGGCGGTGGCGGAGGTGGACGAGAGCGACGGGTCTTTGGTGTGGGTGCGGGTCCGGGGCGCCGTGGTCACGAGCCTGGACCTGACAGACCACGCGGACCACTACCGGGACCTGGACTCGCTCCTGCGCACCTTCGCACGTTTCGTGGCGGCGACGGACCCCGAGGGCGTGGTGGCGCTGTGCGCGGACTGCCCCAACGCACGCCGCCTTGAGGCTCACGCGCCGGGCCGCGTGGTGACCTACGGCGTGGAGGCGGGGACCTACCGCGGCCGGATCCTCC
>JBKBVM010000175.1:0-3568 GCA_046289555.1 bacterium | reverse complement strand
CCCGCCCACGTGGGGTCTTTGCGGGGGGTGATCCTGCACGACGCGGTGGCGCGCGGCCTGCGGGAGCGCGGGCAGCCCGTGGACTTCCTGTACGGGTTCGACGACTTCGACCCTCTGGACGGACTGCCGCCCTCGCTCCCGGAGGAGTACTACCGTCCGCACATGGGCCGCCCTCTGTGCGACGTGCCGTGGCATGAGGCCGACGCCCCCAGCTTCGCGGACCACTTCGCCCGGGAGTTCGAGTCCGTCTTCCGGGCGGTGGGCTGTACCCCCCGCACGTACCGCACCAGCCACCTGTACCGCACCGGTGCGTTCGACCCCGCTCTTCGGGTGGCCCTGGAGCGCGCCGCGGAGATCGTGGCCATCGAGCGGGAGATCACGGGCAGCCGGCGTGCGGAGCGCCACCCGGTGCAGGTGCTGTGCGAGCGCTGCGGCCGCATCGGGACCACGGTGGTGTTGGGCTGGGACGGACAGGCGGTGGAGTACGAGTGCCGGCCGGACAAGGTGGCGTGGGCCCAGGGGTGCGGACACCGGGGCCGCCGGTCGCCGTTTGGCGGAGGTGCCAAGCTCACGTACCGCACCGAGTGGGCGGCCAAGTGGGCGCATTTCGGGGTGAAGGTGGAGGGTGCGGGTAAGGACCACATGACCCGGGGCGGCAGCCACGACACCGCCTCCGTGGTGGCGCGGCGGATCTTCGGCGTGGAGGTCCCCTTTCCCATTCCGTACGAGTTCTTCCTGGTGGGCGGCAGGAAGATGGCCAGCAGCCGCGGCGGGGTGAGCGCGCGGGAGCTGCTGGAGGTCCTGCGCCCGGAGCTGGTGCGCTTTCTGGTGGTCCGGGCGTACTACCGGACCGCCATCGACTTCGACCCGGGCGGGGAGACCGTCCCGCGGCTGTACGACGAGTACGACCGGGCCGCGGCCGCGTACTTCGGTGAGCTCCCCGCGCAGACGCCGGGCGAACAGCAGGACGTCCGGGACCTGGCCCGCACCTTCCACTACGCGTGGGTCCGTTCCGACCCTCCCCGGCCGTTCGTCCGGCCGCGCTTCGCCAAGGTGGCCTTCTGGGTGCAGATGCCCCACGTGCGGGTCGAGGAGCAGGTGGAGCGGGAGAAGCAAGCGCCCCTCACCGACGCCGACCGCGAGGAGCTGCGGGCGCGGGTGGAGGACGCGCGGCGGTGGCTGCAGAAGTGGGCCCCGCCGCACTACCGCGTGGCGGTCACGGAGTCTCTGCCGCCGGAAGCCGCCTCGCTCACCGGGGCGCAGCGGGAGCTGCTGGCGCGCCTGGCGGACCGGCTGGAGGCCGCGGAGCTGCGGCCAGAGACCGTGCAGGCCACCCTTCACGCTCTGAAGTCGGAGCTGGGGCTTTCCGCCCAGGAGGCGTTCGGGGCCGTGTACGTGGCGTTTCTGGGCAGGGACAGCGGCCCCCAGGCCGGGGCGCTGCTGGCCGCGTTGGGGCGGGAGTTCGTGGTCCGCCGGCTGCGGGAGGCCGCGGGCCGGCAGCCTGTCCGGTATGCTCCGTAGCCGTCGCAGCCGACCGGTCACCGTGCTGTGCACCGCGCGGATGCAGCCCCACCACGCGGAGCTCATCCGCAGCTGCGCGCCGGAGGTGGACGTGCGCGTGGTGCGGCGGGAGGAGGCGGAAGGACACCTGCCCGACACGGAGGTCCTGGTGAGCTGGGCGGTCCCGGACGCCTGGGTGGAGAGGGCCTTGCGGCTGCGGTGGGTGCACGTGACCTCCGCGGGCGTGGACCACCTGCTGGGCGGGGCGTTGTGGCGGTCTGGGGTGCTGATCACCAACAGCCGGGGCATCCACGCCACGCCGCTGGCAGAGCACGTGCTGGGCTGGCTCCTCATGTTCGCCCGCAACCTCCACGTACACGTGGAGCACCAGAGGCAGCGCCGGTGGCAGCGGGACGAGGGCGGTCAGCTGGCGGGCAGCACCGTGGGCGTGCTGGGCCTGGGAGCGGTCGGGCAGGAGGTGGCGCGCCTGTGCAAGGCGTGCGGGGCGCAGGTGTGGGGGATGCGGCGGCGTCCGCGCCCCACCCCCCACGTGGACCGGGTGGTGGGGCCGGAGGGGCTGCAGGAGGTGCTGAGGAGGTCGGACTACGTGGTGCTGACCCTCCCCCTGGTGCCGTCCACCCGAGGGCTGCTGGGGCGGGAGCAGCTGGAGTGGATGAAGCCGGGGGCGGTGCTGGTGAACGTGGCCCGCGGCGGGCTGGTGGACGAGGCGGCCCTGGTGGAGGCGCTACAGGAAGGCCGGCTGCGGGGAGCTGCCCTAGACACCTTCGCCTCCGAACCTCTGCCGCCGGAAAGTCCCCTGTGGGGCCTGCCCAACGTGCTGCTGAGCCCCCACGTGGCAGGCAGCTTCCGCGGGTACATGGATCGCGTGGTGGAGCTGTTCTGCGACAACCTGAAGCGGTACCTGGCGGGAGAGCCGCTGCGGAACGTGGTAGATAGGGAAGCAGGATACTGATCGGGAGGGCGTGACGTGAAGACCTACCCGGTGGAACGCATCCGGAACGTGGCGGTGGTGGGACACGGGGGAGTGGGGAAGACCAGCCTGGTGGAGGCGCTGCTGTTCTGCGCGGGGGCCACCGAGCGCATGGGGCGGGTGGACGACGGGACTGCCACCACGGACTTCGACCCGGAGGAGGTCCGGCGGAAGATCACCATCAACGCCGCTACGGCCCCCCTGGAGTGGCGGGACCACAAGGTGAACCTGATCGACACCCCCGGTTACCCCGACTTCGTGGGCGAGGCGTACGCAGCCCTGCGCGTGGCGGACGCGGCCCTGTTCGTGGTGGACGCCCTCAGCGGGGTGCAGGTGCAGACGGAGAAGCTGTGGAAGGTGGCTGACCAGCACGGGCTGCCGCGCCTGGTGGTGGTGAACCGCCTGGACCGGGAGAACGCGCAGTTCGCCCGGGCCGTGGAGTCCCTGCAGGCGCGGTTCGGAGCCCACGTGGTCCCCCTGCAGGTCCCCCTGGGTTCTGAGACCGCGCTTCGCGGCGTGGTGGATCTGGTGAGCGTGCGGGCGTTCACCTACGAGGGCGGACGGGCCACGGAGGCGGAGCTCCCTGAGGACGCGCGGGACGAGGCTTTGAGCTGGCGGGAGAAGCTCCTCGAGCAGGCCGCGGAGTCCGACGACGCCCTCCTGGAGAAGTACCTGGAGCAAGGGGAGCTGTCGGAGGACGAACTGCGCCGGGGCCTGCGGGCCGGCGTCGCCTCAGGGCGGGTGGTCCCCGTGCTGTGCGGGGTGGCGACTCAGGGGCTGGGAGCGCAGGGCGTGTTGGACGCGGTGGTGGACCTCCTGCCCAGCCCCGCGGACCGGCCCTCGGAAGTGTCCCTGGACGGCCAGACGCTCCGTCCGGACCCCTCGGGACCCCTGGCGGCGCTGGTGTTCAAGACCATGGCGGACCCCTACGTGGGCCGGCTTTCCTACTTCCGGGTGTACTCCGGCACCCTGCGTTCGGACTCGCAGGTGTACAACGCCAACAAGGAGCGTGCGGAGCGCGTGGGCCAGCTGTACCTGCTCCGGGGCAAGCAGCAGGTCCCGGTGTCGGAGGTCGCC
>JBKBVM010000174.1:0-3641 GCA_046289555.1 bacterium | reverse complement strand
CCACGACCCCCGCGGCCGCGAGCCAGCGCACCAGCTCCAGCCCGCCCGGCTGTTCCGGAGCCAGGGTGACGACCCGCACAAGGCCCCCGAGGTCAGCTACCAGTTGCCTGACCCGCGGGTCGCCCGGGGGCACGATCCACCGCGGGTCGTGCGCCCCGGCCCGGTTCGGACTGATAGCCGGCCCCTCCAGGTGGACCCCCACCGGCTGAGCACCGCCTCCCGCACCGGAGGCCACCACCTGCGCGGCCGCCCGGACGACCTCCGGGGGCGCGGTGATTAGGGTCGGCACGAAGCTGGTGGTGCCCGTGGACGCCAGGTACCGCCGCGCCGCGGAGTACTGTTCGGGCGTACAAGAAAGAAAGTCGGCGCCGGCGGCTCCGTTCACCTGCACGTCCACGAAGCCGGGGGCCAGTACCCCGTGCGGGAACTCCCGGTCCGCGCCGCGCGGTGTGCCCTCTGCCACCTCCACGATGAGCTCGCCCTCCACCACCACGTATCCCGGTACCAGGTCCCGGTCCGGAGCCACCACCACGCCCGCCGCCAGCACGAGGCGACCGCCCACGGCGACCGTTACCAGGTGATCACGTGGAAGCCCGAGGTCTCGAACCGGCTCATGGCGTCCAGCACGTCGTTGACTTCGCGCAGGCGTATCGTGCGCGCCACCAGCCGCGCGGGTGACAGCCGCCCCGAGGCCACGAGGGCCAGCAGGCCTCCGAAGGCCCAGCCCGGACAGCCCGCGCTGCCCAGGAAGCTGAGCTCCAGGAGCACCGCCCGGTCCACGGGGATCGGCACGGAGCCCTGATCTTCCCGACCCGTCAGGCCCACCTGCACCACCCGGCCGCCGCGGCGGACGCAGCGCACCGCCTGCTGGATCGTCTGGGCCAGGCCTACCGCCTCCACCGCGACGTGCGCCCCCTCCCCGTCCGCCAGCTCGCGCACGCGCCGCACGGGGTCCTCCGCGGAAGCGTCTACGCAGGCCACCGCACCTTCCCGCGCGGCCCGCCGCAGGTTTGCTTCCCGGACGTCCACGGCTACCACTCGCGCTCCCAGGGCTGAAGCGATCTGCACCACCGACAGCCCCACCCCTCCGGCTCCGAACACCGCCACCCACTCGCCCGGACGGACCCCGGCGCGGTTGGCCACCGCGTGGTACGCGGTGGTGTACCGACACCCCAGGCTCGCCGCGGACACGAAGTCCACGGCTTCCGGCAGCCGTACGAGGTTGGCTTCCGCCTCGGGGACGCGAACCCGGCGCGCGAAGGCGCCGTCCAGGTCCACCCCCAGCACCCCGCGCCGGGGGCACAGGTTGGACCGTCCGCTCCGGCACAGCTCACACCGTCCGCAGGCGATCCGGAAAGGCACGGTCACCCGGTCGCCCGGGCGGAAACCCTCCACCGCGTCCCCCACCACCTCCACCACCCCTGCGAACTCGTGTCCGAGCACCAGGGGCAGCCTCGGCCGCACTCCCACCCAGCTCCAGTCCCCGCGCCACACGTGCCAGTCGCTGCGGCACACCCCGCACGCCTCCACCCGCACCACGGCGTCTGCGGGGCCGCACACGGGCTCTCCGACCTCCCGCACTTCCAGGGGGACGCCGAACTGCACGAGGACCGCCGCCTGCACCTCGAACCTCCCGCGGCCCCGGGGGAGTCGCGGCTGAGCCGGCTCCGGCAGGCGCCCCGGGGTCAGGCGCCTTCCGTCACGTACACCACCCGCAGGATCTCCTCGATGGTGGTGACCCCCTCCAGCACCTTGCGGATCCCGTCGTCCCGCATGGTCCGGAAGCCTTCCGAGCGGGCCACGTCCCGGATCTCGTTGGCGGAGGCGCGCCGGACCACCCGTTCCCGGATCCGGTCGGTCACCACCAGCAGCTCGTACACCCCGGTCCGGCCCTTGTACCCCGTCTGGCGGCAGAACTCACACCCGGCACCCCGGTACAGCACCAGGTCCTGCTCCTCCGCCAGCTCCTCCGACAGGCGCCGCACCGCCTCACGGGGCGGCCGGTAGGACTCCTTGCACTTCGGGCAGATGGTCCGGGCGAGCCGCTGGGCCAGAACCCCGATCACCGACGACGTGATGAGGAAGGGCTCGATGCCCATGTCGATCAGGCGGGTGAAGGCGCTGGGGGCGTCGTTGGTGTGCAGGGTGCTGAGCACCAGGTGACCCGTGAGGGCCGCCTGGACGGCGATCTCCGCCGTCTCCCGGTCGCGGATCTCACCCACCATGATCACGTCCGGGTCCTGCCGGAGGATGCTCCGCAGGCCCGTGGCGAAGGTGAGCCCCGCTTTGGGGTTCACCTGGACCTGGTTGATCCGCGGGAGCTGGTACTCGACCGGGTCCTCCACCGTGATGATGTTCTTGTCGAGGGTGTTGATCTTGCTCAGCGTGGCGTACAGGGTCGTCGTCTTCCCGCTGCCGGTGGGTCCGGTCACCAGGATCATGCCGTAGGGCTTGCTCGATAGCTCCTCCCACTGGGCCTGGACGTCGCTGGCCATGCCGAGCCGGTTCAGGCTGATGAGGGCGTTGGACTGGTCGAGGATGCGCATCACCACCTTCTCCCCGAACATCGTCGGGAGGGTGGAGACGCGGAGGTCGATCTCCCGGCCGTCCACCTTCAGGTGGATCCGGCCGTCCTGAGGCCGGCGCCGCTCCGCGATGTCCAGGTTCGCCACGATCTTGATGCGGGAGGTCAGCGCCGCCTTGAGGTTCTTGGGGGGCGACATGACGTCGTGAAGGACCCCGTCGATCCGGTAACGGACGTGTAGCCCGTTGCGGTGAGGCTCGATGTGGATGTCCGAGGCCCCTTCCCGGATGGCCTGGTCCAGGATCACGTTGACCAGCTTCACCACCGGGGCCTCGTCCACCATCTCCCGGAGTCGGTCGATGCTGACCTCCTCCTCCGCCGCCTCCTCCTCCGTGGCCACGGCCTGCTCGAAGATGGAGCCCACGTGGTAGTACTTGTTGATGGCCTGCATCAGCTCGTCCTCGGTGGTGATGCGGGCCTCCACGTCCATCCCGGTGACGAGCCGGACGTCGTCCAGGGCCAGCAGGTTCAAGGGATCCACCAGGGCCACGAGGAGGCGGTCCCCGTTGCGGCCGAAGGCCAGTACCTTGTGACGGGAGGCGATGTGCTGAGGCACCAGGCGCACCACGTCGGGGTCCACCGGGGTGTTGCCCAAGCTGACGTACGGGTACCCCCACTGCACCCCGATGGCCTTGGCCAGGTCCTCCTCGGAGATCAGCCCCATGCGGACCAGGATGCGGCCCAGCCGCTCGCCCGTGCGGGCCTGGATCTCCAGGGCCTGCTGCAGCTGTGTCTCGTTCAGCAGCCCCATGCGGACCAGGATTCCGCCCAGGGCTTCCCGCCGGACCAGGGTGGGCGCCCCAGGACGCGCCGCGGCCCGCGATGCGGAAGGAGGCGCGGGGGGAGCTGAGGCCGCCGGGTCCGGCACCGGGAGAGCACCCGTGGAAGCCGGGGCCTCCGGCTCGAGCTGCACGGGCGGCTCGACCGCATGGCGGCCCGGAACTTCGGCTGCAGCCTCAGACGGTGCCTGCGGGGCCTCCCCCGCAACCGGGGAAGCTTCGCCTTCGGGCGCGGCCTCCGGCTCGGCCACCGCGGCGGAGGGCGGAACCTCCGGCCC
>JBKBVM010000173.1:0-3659 GCA_046289555.1 bacterium | reverse complement strand
GCCGCGGTGGCGGTGGGAACCGTGGTGGCCGGTGCGGGAGGCTGGGGGTGGGCTGCCCTGCTCGTGGTGTTCGTGGCCGCGGCCTCCGCCGCCAGCGCCCTGCCCCCGCGCCCACAGGCGCCCAGGCGTAACGCCCGCCAGGTGCTGGCCAACGGGCTGGTGGCGGCGGCAGCCGCGTGGCTAAACCGGCTGGAGGTGGCAGGGGCGGGTGCGGTGTTCGCCGCCGCGCTGAGCGCCGCGTGGGCCGACACCTGGGCTACGGAGTTCGGGGTGCGCTACGGGGGCAGGCCGCGACGTCTGTGGGGCCGCCAGCCTTTGGAGCCGGGTACCAGCGGGGGCGTCACCGCCGCGGGCACGGCGGCAGGACTGCTGGCAGCGGCCTGCTGCGGCGGGCTGGCGGGCGCGCTGGGCGTAGCCCCGGCAGGGTGGACCGCCGCAGCGGGAGTGGTCGGGATGCTGGCGGACTCGGTGGTGGGAGGAGCGGTACAGGTCCAGTACCGGTGCGGTACGTGCGGCCGCGAGGGCGAGTCCGTACGGTGTCCGTGCGGGGGCCGCGCCCGGCGGGTGCGGGGGCTGCGGTGGGTGGACAACGACGCCACCAACCTGATGGCCACCGCCGCGGCCGGTGCCCTGGGCCTGTGGGGGAGCCTGCCCGGCCGCTTACCATGATGGACGGGCGAAGGAGGAGGTAGACGTGGAACGCGTGCCGCTGGGGCTGACCTTCGACGACGTGCTGCTGGTGCCTCGCCGGTCTCCCGTAGAGAGCCGGGCGCAGGTGGACACCCGCACCCGCCTGGCCCGAGGGGTGGAGCTGGCGGTGCCCATCGTGAGCGCCAACATGGACGCGGTCACGGAAAGCGAGATGGCCATCGCCATGGCGCGGGAGGGGGGGATCGGGATCATCCACCGGTTCCTCCCCGTAGACCAGCAGGTGGCGGAGGTCCGGCGGGTGAAGCGGGCGGAGAGCATCGTCATCGAGCAGCCGTACACCATCCGCCCGGACCAGACGCTGCGGGAGGCGGTGGCGTTCCTGGAGGAGCACGGGTCCGCGGGCCTGCTGGTGGTGCAGGACGGCCGGCTGGTGGGGATCGTCACCGCCCGCGACCTGTTGTTCGAGGAGGACCTGGACCGGCCCGTGCGGGAGGTGATGACGCCGCGGGAGCGGCTGGTCACAGCCCCGCCCGGGATCAGCATGGAGGAGGCCAAGCGGATCCTGCACGCGCACCGGGTGGAGAAGCTACCGCTCGTGGACGGGGACGGACGGCTGGTGGGCCTGGTGACCAGCCGGGACATCCGGGCCCGCTCTCAGCACCCGCACGCCACCAAGGACGAGCGCGGCCGCCTCCGGGTGGGGGCCGCGGTAGGTGTGCGGGGAGACTACCTCGAGCGGGCGGAGGCGCTGGTAGAAGAAGGGGTGGACGTGCTGGTGGTGGACGTGGCGCACGGCCACTCGGAGGCCGTGCTGCGGGCGGTGCGCACCCTGCGTCGGCGGTTCCCCGAAGTCCCCCTCGTGGCCGGGAACGTGGCCACGGCGGAGGGCACGGTGGACCTCATCGAGGCCGGGGCGGACGCGGTGAAGGTCGGGGTGGGCCCGGGGTCCACCTGCACCACCCGGGTGGTCACGGGCGCCGGCGTCCCGCAGCTTTCCGCCATCCTGGAGTGCGCGCAGGCGGCCCGGCCGCGGGGCGTGCCCATCATCGCGGACGGAGGGATCCGCAGCTCGGGCGACATCACAAAGGCCTTGGCCGCGGGGGCCAGCGCGGTGATGCTGGGCAACCTGCTGGCGGGTACGGAGGAAAGCCCGGGCGCCACGGTGATCCGCAACGGCCGCCAGTACAAGACGTACCGGGGCATGGCCAGCCTGTGGGCCACCGCCCGCCGCCGGTCCTTGGACAGCCCGGTGGACGAGGAGGAGGTCGGCCAGATCGTGGCCGAGGGCATCGAGGCCCTGGTCCCGTATCGGGGCAAGGTGGCGGACGTGCTGCACCAGCTGGTGGGCGGCCTGCGGTCGGGGATGAGCTACTGCGGGGCGCGCACGATCCCCGAGCTGTGGGAAAACGCCCGCTTCGTCCGCATCACCCCCGCGGGCCTGCGGGAAAGCCTGCCCCACGATGTAGAGCCCCTGTAGCCGCCCAGCCCCGACCGCCCCGCACGGCGTCACGGACCTGCGGGGCCCGCAGGGGTGGCATACTTCTTGCACTCCGTCCTCGCGATGGTCCGCAACGCTCGGCTGCCGGACTCCGAGGCCCGCCGTCGCCGGGCCCAGACCCGCGGCATCCTCATCTCCGCCCTGGGCTACGCCACGGCCCTGGGGGTCTTGGTGCTGGCGGCCCGTCTGTGGCACTCGCCCCTTCCGCCTTCGGTCCTGGCGAAGCTAGCAGCGGTCACCGCCGGGGTGCTGGCCGGCCTGTACCTGATGGCCGCTACTGGGGCCACCCGGTGGGTCCGGTCCTGGGACCCCCACTTCGTCTACCTGCCCATGCTGGCTACTGTCTTCCTCCTCAACCTGTACATGCGAGCGGTCCCGGACGCCCGGTGGGTCCTCGTGCACGGCTGGCTGGGTTCGCTCGGGCTGGTGGCGGGCTTCGGTGCGGTCTGGCCCCTGCTGGGTCTTACGGCCCTGTACCTGGCCACCTACCTGTGGGTGGCGAGCGGTAGCGCCGGATTTTACCTGCGCCAGGAGCTCGTGGTGATCTTCGCGGTGGCGTTCGCGTCGGTGATGTGCAGCGTGGCGTCCGAGCGGTTCCGCCGGCAGCGGGAAAGGTCCAAGCAGCTGGCCCGGCAACTGGAAGACGCCAACCGCCGACTGGCGGACCTGGCCCTGCGGGACCCCCTCACGGGGGTGTACAACCGCCGGTTCCTCGAGGAGTTCCTGGCGCGCGAGATCGCACGCGCCCAGCGGCAGGGGACCTCGCTGGTGGTGGCCATGGTGGATCTGGACGACTTCAAGCTGTACAACGACACGCAGGGTCACCTGGCCGGGGACGAGCTGCTGCGCCGGGTGGCTGCAGTGATGGACTCGTCCGTGCGCCGCAGCGACCTAGTAGCCCGGTACGGCGGAGAGGAGTTCACGGTGGTGCTGGTGGACACCGATCCCCACGACGGCGCCCGCGTGCTGGAGCGGATCCGCAGCGCGGTGGCCTCCCTGCCCGCGCCCGGAGCCCACCTCCTGCCGCGGGGTGCGGTCACGGTGAGTGCGGGCGTGGCGTGCTACCCGCACGACGGCGCCACGGCCCGGGAGCTGCTGGCCAGGGCGGACGACGCCCTGTACCGCGCCAAGGCCCTGGGCAAGAACCGGGTGGAGTTCGCGTCCAGCCCGGGCCCGGCCGCGGCCCATGCCACTGAAGGCACACGAGTTGCTCCGGATCTGCCGCGGGGGTAGGAGCGGTGGCCGGACGGAGGGAGCGGGCGGCGGAGATCCTGCGGGCGTCCGTGCGGATGGCGGAGTGGCTGCTGGCCAGGCCGGCCTGCGAGCACGGCTGCCAAGAGGCCCTGCGGCTGCTGGGGGAGGCCGCGGGCGTTAGCCGCGTCTACGTGTTCGAAAACCACGTGGGCGCTGACGGGACCCTCCTTACGAGCCAGCGGTACGAGTGGTGTGCGCCGGGCGTCGAACCACAGATGGACAACCCCGACCTGCAGGACTTCCCCTGGGAAGCAGG
>JBKBVM010000172.1:456-3674 GCA_046289555.1 bacterium | reverse complement strand
CTCAGAGCACCCGTCCCGGCCGGAGCCACCGTGCTGTCGGCGGTCCTCACCGCGAGCCGCCTCCAAAACGGCACACCTTACCCGGCCGGCCAGCAGCTCCTGGTCGAGGCGACCCCGTGGGTGGCGTCACTAGGCGGGCTGGACGCCGGTGACTTCGTGGCTGCGAACCTGGCAGGCACCGCTCCCGTGGTCGGGGCCACCGCAGCCGGGACGGCCCTGGTGGTGGACATCACGGCTCTGGTGCAGGCCTACGTGAACGCGAACTCGCCCACCGTAGACCTGAGGCTGCGGATGGCCAACGAGGCCCTGCCCCCGGACGACTACGACAGCCTGGGCGCCTGGGGGCTCCAGGTGACGTTCAGGCCCTAGGAAGGCTGACCGGCGGTCTGGCCGCGCGGTACACTGACGGCGGGCGCCTGCTGGCGGAACCCCGGCAGGCGCCCGCCGGTGCGTTGCCGGAGGAGGTGGCGGGTGCGCTGGACGGTGCTGTGGCCTCTGCTGGCTTGCGCCCTGCTGGTGGCTGCTTCCCCGGACAACCGGATCCTGACGGTGCGCGTGCACCTGAAGGGCGAGGTCGACGACGGGCCGCAGGCCGGCTACTACTACGTCGCCTTCAGCACCCTCCCCGGGCTGCTCACCGGACCTGCGCCCAGCGGGGAGAACTGGACCCACTACGCGCTGTACACCCGGGGCCGGTTCTACTTCGCGACCCGGCGGAGCCTGGACGTGCCGCCGTCCCTGTTCCGCACCACGCTGCCTCCGGAGCCGTACACCCGGGGGACTGTGAGCCACGACCGCAGGACGCTGTCCGTGGACGTCCCCCTGCAGGTCCTGTGGGCGCTGCGGGGAAGGGAAGACCCCATCAAGGTCAACGTCGTGACCACGGACCGCTGGTACCGGCCGCTGGACGCGCTGGGCCGCGGGCCCGGTGACCCGTACGGTTTCGTGTCCTTCGACCCGCAGCGGGACGTGGTGGTCCGAGTGGAGGCCCGGGAGGGCAACGCGCCCCCCGCGTACGACGTGGTGGCGGTGGACGTCACGGTCCGGGTGCCCTGAGGTGGTGTCGGACGCCCGGCGGTTGTGCGTGCTGGCCGTCGTCCTGGCACTGTCCGGGTGCGCGGAGTCCGACGTGGTCCGCGCGCCCGACACGGACCGTACGCCGCCCGCGGTGACCGCCACGGAGCCGGCGGACGGTGCGCAGGGCGTCACGCAGGCACGGGTCGCGGTGACGTTCAGCGAGCCCATGGCCACCAGCACCGTCCGGCTGCGGTCGGACCCTCCGGCCGACCTGGGGACGCCCCTGTGGTCGGACGGGGACCGGACGGTGACTTTCCTGCCCCCCGGCCTCCGGCCTGACACCCGCTACGTGGTGACGGTCACGGGCCGGGACCTGGCCGGGAACCCGCTGCCGCGGGCCCACACCTTCCGCTTCGCCACGGGCCCGGTCCTCGAGCCGGGTGCGGTCGCGGAAGGGCTGTTGGAGGGCCGGTTCTCTGTCAGGGGGGACGAGAGGGTGTACGCGGTGTTCCTGGCCTACCTGGTCGGTCAGGCGGGCGCCGCCCGGACGCTGACGGACGACCAGCGGGAGCTGCGCGGTGCCGTGGAACGGGCGGCTCCGGAGGCGGCGCGCAGGGCCCGCGAGTTCCTCGGGCGCAGGCCGGTCACGGTGCAGGACCTGGCGGAGTACGCGCTCCGGATGGGGCCGGACCTGCGGGTGGAGGCGCGGTCCGCAGATCCCGGCCCTTCCCGCCTGGAGGGGTTCGACGCGCTGGTAGCGCGGCTTTACGAAGAGGCGAAGGGGCTCCGGCTGTGGGCCACGGCCCGACAGGCGCACGACAGGGAGGCGGCGGAGTTGCGGAACGCCGCAGCGGGGCGGCTGCGGCAGGCGGTGGCGTACCTGCGGCCCGCGGCCCTGCCGTTCGGCCGGCTGGTGGTGGTCCCCAACCTCCTGGGGCCGCGGGACTCCGTGGCGGAGGTCCGCCAGGCCGACGCGGTGTACGTGGTGGTCGGCCCCTCCGCAGGGCCCAACGTCCGCGGGGTGGTGCGCGGCTTCCTGCGGGCGGTGACAGGTCCGGTGGTGCGGCAGTACCGGGACGTGGCCGCGGAGTCCGAGGAGCTTTTCGGGCTGGTGGAGCAGGACGCGCTGGCCCGGGGATGGGAGGACTGGCAGGACGTGGTGCGGGAGAGCCTGGTCCGCGCCGTGGAGGCCCGCCTGCTCCTGCCTGACCCGCAGGAGCAGGCGAACTTTCTCGACGCGGGCTTCGGCGAGGGGCTGGTGCTCGTGCGGCACTTCGCACAGCGGCTGGCGCGCCTGGAACGGGGACAGGCAGGGTTCCCGCGGGTGGTGGAGGACGCCCTCCGGGAAGTGGACGTGTCGCAGGTGAGGCAGCAGTGGCAGGGGCACAGGAGGTGAAGGTCGTGTGCAGGGGACCCAGGTGCGCGCGGTCTGGCGCGGGTATTTCCGGGGAGGAGCCGTGAGGCTGGCGGCGGTGCTCGTGTGGCTTCCGTTCCTAGCGACGGCGTGCGGGGGCTCGGTGTCCGTGGTCCCCCCGGACGCGTCTCCGGCACCGGGGTCGCGGAACCGGGTACTCCCCCTGTTCGAGCGGCCGTTCGCGGGGGCGCCGGGTGTGACCAACGTGTTCGACCACCAGTACCCCGGGCAACCCACGGGCAAGGGTTACTCCCTCAGCTTCCGGGGCTTCCGGTTCCTGTTCGGGAACGAGGGCCACACCGGGTGGGACTGGACCCTGTGGCGGGGTACCCCGGTGCTGGCGGTGGCGGACGGGGAGGTGGTCACCGCCGGGGTGGTGCCGCCCTTTTTCTGTCCGCTCCCGGGCTTCCAGCGAGAGGTGTCCGACCAGAAGGCGGTGGAGATCCTGGTGACCGCGCCGGAGGGGACCAGGTTCCGGGTCGGTTACCACCACCTGGACCGGGTCGACGTCCAGGTCGGGCAGCGGGTCGCCGCGGGCCAGCAGGTCGGAGTTTCGGGAAACACGGGCTGCTCCGTAGGGCCCCACCTGCACTTCGAGGTCGTCCGGCTGGACGGTACGAACTCCGGAGCGCCGGCGTGGGTGGACCCGTTCGGATGGGAGGGGTCCTCTGCGGACCCGTGGGCGCAGCACCCGCAGGGCGCCGTGAGCCTGTGGCTGTGGAAACCCGGCTCGGCGCCTCCGACCCCCTGAGGGAAAACAGGTTGCGGGGCGTCGCGGCCGTTTTGG
>JBKBVM010000172.1:0-446 GCA_046289555.1 bacterium | reverse complement strand
CGGCGCGGCCCAGGAGGAGGCCGTGCCCGTCCGGGTCCGGGCGGACTACCTGCGCTACGACCGGTCCCGCCGGGTGGTGTACCTGCGGGGGCGGGTGGTGGTGCAGTACCGGGACACCACCCTGAGGGCGGAGGAGGTGCTGCTGGAGCTGGACCCTCTGCTGGCTGTGGCGCGGGAGAGGGTGGTGCTGGAGACCGACGGACAGGTGGTCACCGCCGGACAGCTGGTCTACAGCTTCCGGACGGGGTTTGGCAGCATGGAGGCGGCGGAGACCCGGTGGCGTGACCCGCTGGTGCAGGACCCCATCCACCTCCGGGCCCGGCGGATGGAGGGGAACCCCGAACAGCGGATGTGCTTTCAGGACGCGGAGGTCACCACCTGCGACCTGGACGACCCGGGTGCTCCGTACAAGCTGGCGGCCCGAGAGATCGAGTTCATCCCCCAGG
>JBKBVM010000171.1:0-3739 GCA_046289555.1 bacterium | reverse complement strand
GGCGTAGCAGAACGGACATCCGTGCGCGCAGCCGCGGTACGGGTTGACGGACCAGGCGAAACCCATCCCGCACACGCGGTTGAGCACGCTCTTCACCCGGACCTCTACCAACTCCACCAACTCCGGCGCCATAGCCCCGTGCCAGAATAGCGTACAAGCGTTCGCCTGTCAACGGTTGGTACCGGCCTCCACAGTTCCGGTGAGGAGGGTGAGGGTCGCGCCGAACCTGCGAACCATCTCCGCAGCGTCCTGCCCGGCCTCCGCCATGGCCGGGCTCCGGAGTGCCTCCCGCAGGTCCTCCTCCGTGGCGAAGGTGGCCTCGAAGAGCTGGTAGTAGGGCACCTCCCCGCCCACCGGCGACCCGGTGATGCGGGTCACCGAGTAGGACTGAAGCTTGGGCCACCGGTTCACGATCTGGAGGTGGGTGCTGCGGTAGTGCGCGTCGAACCCCGGTACGTCGTGAGGTTTGCCCCACAGGGCGACGAGCTTGGCGGCCATGGGACCCCCCGGTGCGGTTTTGACACCATCCTGGCTCGACCCCCGCCACCGGTCAACCGCCCCCTTAGAATGGTGGGGAGGGGTGAGCCCATGGCGCTGGTCCTGAGCTTCCGGTGCGGCCGCTGCGGCAGGGAGTACGCGGTGTACTACCCGAAAGCCGTTGTTTACCCTTTGTACGGCCAGGGGACGCGGGAGCAGGGGGCACGGGAGGACGAGCGCGAGGTCCAAAGCGGCGCCCTGCGGGCCCTGCAGGAACGGGCGGAGCAGCAGGGGAAGACGTGGGTGAACGCGGGGGAGTGTCAGCAGGTGGTGTGCGCGTGCGGAAAGACTCTGAGCCTCGACCTCGCCCAGCACCCCAGGGTCCCGCAGAGCCGGCCTGCAGCCGCGCGCCAGGTGGGGCTTATCCCGTTCGGCCCCGTACACAGGAAGCCCTCGTGACCGTCCCCACCTGCGCGGGCTCGTCTCGCTGCGGGGACACGCCGCCTGCGCCGTATAAGACGCTTGCCGAAGGAGGATCGCCATGGCCGTGAACCGACTCGACCTCCGGCTCGCCCCCGAACGCCTGCGTTGGGTGTGCGATCCGGGTCAGCTGGAGTTTGAGACCGTCGCGGAGCTCCCGCCGGAGCGGTCCCTGGTGGGGCAGGAGCGGGCGGTTCGGGCCCTGGACTTGGGTCTCTCGGTCCAGCAGCCCATGTTCCACGTGTTCGTGGTGGGCCCCGTGGGCACGGGCCGGACCACCTACACCCAGACCAAGGTCCGGGAGCTGGCCCGCACCCAGCCCACGCCTCCGGACTGGTGCTACGTGTACAACTTCAAGGACCCCAACCAGCCCCTGGCCCTGAGCTTCCCGCCCGGGGAGGGACGTCGGTTCGTGGCGGCCATGCAGTCCCTGGTAGAGGATCTGCGGAACGCGATCCGCCAGGTGCTGGCCAGCGAGCACTTCGAGACGGTCAAGCGGCAGACGCTGGAGCGCCTGGAGGCGGAGGCGAACCGGGTCTGGCAGGAACTGGAGGCCTTCGCCCGGCAGAAGGGTTTCGTCATCCAGCGAACCCCTCTGGGCATCACCACGGTCCCCATGGGCCCTTCGGGACAGCCCATGACCCAGGAGGAGTTCGACCGGCTGCCGGGGCTCATCAAGGACCGCCTGGCTCAAGCCAACCGGGAGCTGCAGGAAGAGGTGGCGGAGGCGGTGCGCAGGGTCCGCGGGATCGAACGCCAGGCGCGCGAGGCCGTGGCCCAGCTGGAACGGGAGGCGGTGCTGGCGGCCATCCGGGATCCCATCCAGCGCCTGCGGGACCGGTACCGGGATCTTCCGGCGGTGGTGGCCTACCTGGAGGCCCTCCAGGAGGACGTGCTGGAGCACAAGGACGCTTTCCGTGAGGAGGAGGGACAGCCGCAGCTGCCCCCACCCCTTGCGGTCCTGCGACGGAGCGTCCTGGAGCGCTACGAGGTGAACCTGCTGGTGGACAACAGCGACCTCCAGGGTGCCCCCGTGGTGTTCGAGACGAACCCGTCGTACTACAACCTGTTCGGCAAGGTGGAGTACCGGGGCGAGCTCGGCACCATGGTCACCGACTTCCGGATGATCCGCCCGGGAGCCGTCCACCGGGCCAACGGGGGCTTTTTGATCCTGAACGCGAGGGACGTGCTCCTGCAGCTGGCGTCCTACGACGCCCTGAAGCGGGCCCTGCGCAGCGGGGAGGTCCGCATCGAGAACCTGTCCGAGCAGTACGGGCTGATCCCCACCGCCACCCTGCGGCCCCAACCCATCCCCCTGCGGCTGAAGGTGATCCTCATCGGCCCGCCCGACCTGTACTACCTCCTGTACCGGTACGACGAGGACTTCCGGAAGATCTTCCGGGTGAAGGCGGACTTCGACTCCGTGATGCCGCGCACCGAGGAGAACATGCGGCGGGTGGCAGCCGCCCTGGGCGCCATGTGCCGGGACGACGGCATCTGCCCCTGCGACCGGGGGGCGGTGGCCAAGATCCTCGAGTACAGCGCGCGGCTCGCAGAGTCCCAGGACAAGCTGTCCACGCGGTTCGGGGAGATCAAACAGGTCTTGGTGGAGGCTTCCGCCTGGGCGGAACGGGACGGCCAGCGGGTCGTAACCGCGCGGCACGTGCAGAAGGCCCTGGAGGAGCGCATCTACCGGAGCAACCTCATCGAGGAGAAGATCCAGGAGCTCATCCAGCGGGGTCAGCTGTACGTGGACGTGGACGGGGCCGTGGTCGGCCAGATCAACGGGCTGTCGGTGTGGCACCTGGGGGACTACGCCTTCGCCCGCCCCACCCGCATCACGGCCCGGGCCTTCGTGGGCACCCGGGGGGTGGTGAACATCGAGCGGGAGATCAACCTGTCCGGCCCCATCCACAGCAAGGGGGTGCTCATCCTCACCGGCTACCTGGGCGGGCAGTACGCCGCCCAGCGTCCTTTGAGCCTGTCCGCGAGCCTGACGTTCGAGCAGACGTACGAGGAGGTGGAGGGAGACTCGGCGTCCGCGGCGGAGCTGTACGCGCTGCTGAGCGTGCTGGCGGACGTCCCCCTGCAGCAGGGGATCGCCGTCACCGGCTCGGTGAACCAGCGGGGCGAGATCCAGCCCATCGGCGGGGTGAACGAGAAGATCGAGGGGTTCTACGCGGTGTGCAAGGCGAAGGGGCTGACGGGGCGCCAGGGGGTGATCATCCCGCACAGCAACCTGCAGAACCTCATGCTGCGGGAGGAGGTGGTGGAGGCGGTGCGGGAGGGCCGCTTCCACGTGTGGGCGGTACGGACCCTGGACGAGGGGCTGGAGATCCTCACGGGCATGCCTGCGGGCCAGGCGCGCCCCGACGGGACGTTCCCCGAGGGCACCCTGCACGCCCGGGTGGCCGCGCGGCTGGAGGAGTTCGCGGAGCGGCTGCGCCGGATGCGGGGCCAGCGGCCGGAGCCCGAGCGCGAGGGCGAGGAGGAGCGCAACCGGGAAGGAGCCTCGGGGGCCAGCGCCACGCCGTAGCCGGACATTCACGGGCCTTTTACACTTCTGTTGGACGTCAAGCCGGAACCTGCGTTCGTTTCCTGGGTTCCCTCCGCCGTCGGGATGTCTGTGCCAGCGCCGCCGCTGCAGTGCCTGGATCACCCCCAGGAGCTGAATCTGGAGGGCCGTCCAGTCGCGGGATCGGTCCGCCTGCCGCTCCAGCTGGCGCAGCTTCCGCTGGGTGGTCTCCAGCCGGGCCCCGTGGTAAGACGTGCCCGTGAGCAG
>JBKBVM010000170.1:869-3796 GCA_046289555.1 bacterium | reverse complement strand
TTCCTCACGGGAACCGCGTTGCCCTTGCTTCCCCAGGACGGGTGGTGCGGGGCCTGGGCGGTAGCGTACGGGCGGGTGTACTGGGTACAGGACGTCAAAAATTCGGATTTGCCTTTCCGGGTACCGACCACCGTGTACCGGGCGGGGGTGCGGTCGCTCCTCCTCATCCCCCAGACCTCCGAGGCGCGGACCACCGGGTGTCTCGTCCTGGACTACCGCTCACCCGTCCAGCTGGACCCGGCGCAGCTTCAGTCCTGCGAGGCCGCTAGGCCCGTAATGGCGGTGGCCGTCGAGCGGGTGCGGGAGCACACCACCTACCAGGACCTGTTCCACCGGGTCCCCGTGGGCCTGTACCGGAGTACCCCGGACGGCACGGTGCTGCAGGTGAACCGGTTCCTGGCGCAGCTGTTGGGCTACCCGAGCCCTGAAGCCCTGCTGGCCCGGAAGGCCCACGACGTATACGCGGATCCCCAGGACCGCGAGCGGTGGCGCCAGATCATGGACGCCGCCGGCCGGGTGGACGATTTCGAGACGCGGATGCGCCGCGCGGACGGTCAGCCCGTGTGGGTGCTGGAGTCCGCGCGCACCGTTTTCGGGCCGGGCGGGCGGCCCCTGTACTACGAGGGGTGCGTGGTGGACCACACTACCCGCAGGGCGTTACAGGACCAGGTCTCCTACCTGTCCCGCCACGACCTGCTCACAGGCCTTGCCAACCGCGAAGAGTTCCTCCACCACCTCACCGCCGGCCTGGAAGCCCACCACAGGCCCGCGGTTCTCCTCGTGGACCTGAACGAGTTCCACCAGGTGAACGAGGAGTTCGGCCCGGCGGCGGGTGACCGCGTTCTGCAGTGGGTGGCGCAGACCCTGAAGGCCCAGGTCCGCAGCGGGGACGTGGTGGCCAGGGTCGGCGGGGACCGGTTCGCGGTCCTCCTGCCGGAGGCAGACGCCAGGGTGGCCCGCAGGACCGCAGAGAGGCTGCTGCAGGCCCTGAGGGAGCCGGCGACGGTGGCAGGGGTGCAGGTGCGGGTGTGGCCGCGGTGTGGAGCGGCCGTGCTGGGCCGCAGCCCAGCAGGGGCCGCGGAGCTGTTCCGGGCGGCGGAGTCTGCCCTGGACCGGGCCAAGGCACCCCCCGGACTGTACGTGGCGCACGCCACCCCCCACAGGCGCCGGGTGCCGTGGACGGACCGGGTCCGGCAGGCCCTCCGGGAAGACCGGTTGGGGTTGTTCGTGCAGCCCATCCTGGACCTCCGCACCGACCGGCTGGACCGGTGGGAGCTGCTCCTGCGCGCCCGAGAGAACTCCCGGTGGGTGGGCCCCGACCGGTTCCTCCATGAAGCCGAGCGCTCCGGGCTGGTGGTGGACTTGGACCTCTGGGTGCTGCGGCGGGCCCTCGAGCTGGCCGGGAGGCTACCGGGCTACGTGCACGTGAACTTCTCGTGCCGCACCGTCTCCGACCCCCAGGCCCTCGAACGCGCCGTGGAGCTGCTCCAGCGTACCCCCGAGGGCGCGGCACGCCTCGCGGTGGAGATCACCGAGACGGCTGTCTTGCAGGACCTCCAGCAGGCCGCCCGGTTCATCCACGCCCTCAGGGCCGCACGGGCCTCGGTGGTGCTGGACGACTTCGGCGTGGGCTACTCTTCCCTCGCACACCTGCGCCACCTGCAGGTGGACGGCTTCAAGATCGACAGGAGCTTCGTCCGACACATGGGCTCCAACCCCCGCGACCGCCACCTGGTCCGCAGCCTGGTGGAGATGGGCCACGCCCTCGGCTGTCTGGTGATCGCGGAGTGGGTGGAGGATGCGCCCACCCTGGAGATGCTGCGGGAGTTCGGAGCGGACTGCGCGCAGGGCTTCTACGTAGCGCGGCCCGCGCCCTTGCCGTCCGTGGAAAGGCGCTCGCTACCTTCCCTGCGGGCGGGAGGGGTTAGCGCCAGCTCTTGAAGACCGGGAGGATCCCCATGTGGTGCACGTCGGGCCACTCCTGCCCCTCCAGGAGCAGCGCCGCCTTGGCCACCACCCGCCCGCCCGCGCGTTCCACGAGCTCCGCCATGGCCTGCAGGGTCTCGCCCGTGCTTACGATGTCGTCTACCAGCCCGACCGCGCGGCCACGCAGCTTCAGGGCGTCCCGGCCGTCCAGGAACAGCTCCTGCTCGGTCTTGGCGGTGATGGGCTTGTAGCGCACCGACAGCGGGCTCAGCATGAAGGGCCGGATCTCCTTGCGGCAGACCACGTACGGCCGCAGGCCCAGGTAGGTGGCGATGGCGTGGGCCAGCGGGATCCCCTTCGTCTCCGTGGTCACGAACAGCTCGCAGGCGGCCATCCGCTCGCTGAGGACCCGGGCGGCGCGGTCGATGACCTCGGTGTCGCCCAGACTGTAGTAGTACGCGATCCACGTGTCCGGCGCCACCTGGATCAGGGGCAGCTGCCGCCGCGCCCCCGCGATCTCCAGCTCGTAGGTGGACTGCCCGTCGAACGGCAACACGTGTGCCACCGCTCTCACTCCTTCCCGCCCCACCGATAGTGCATCGTACCGCAGCCCGCCTAGTGCCGGAAGTGGCGGACGCCCGTCAGCACCATGGCGCAGCCCGCCCGCTCCGCGGCCGCCACCACCTCCGGGTCCCGCACCGAGCCCCCGGGCTGCACGAACGCCACCACCCCGGCCCGCGCGGCCTCCTCCACCCCGTCGGGGAAGGGGAAGAAGGCGTCGGAGGCCAGCACTGCTCCCCGCGCCCGGTCCCCCGCCTTCCACACCGCCATCCGCACGCTGTCCACCCGGCTCATCTGGCCCGCGCCGACCCCCACTACCTCCCTGCCCCGGGCCAGGACGATGGCGTTGGACTTGGCGTGCTTGCACACCGTCCACGCGAACGCGAGGTCCTGCCACTCCTCCTCCGTGGGCTGTCGGGTGGTGACCACCCGAAGCTGCT
>JBKBVM010000170.1:0-859 GCA_046289555.1 bacterium | reverse complement strand
CCCACGTCACTCGGTCGGGCTCCTGCACCAGCACCCCCCCTGGAACCGTGCGGATCTCCAGAGCTGGCCCCTCAGGCCCCGGGGTCAGCAGCCGCAGGTTGCGCTTCCTGCGGAGCGCGTCCAACGCCTCGGGCTCGAATCCGGGGGCCACCACCACCTCCAGGAACACGTCCTGCAGGCGCGCGGCTGAGTCCCGATCCACCGGCCGGTTGGTCGCCACGATCCCCCCGAAGGCGGAGACCGGGTCCCCGCGCAGCGCGCCTTCCACGGCCTCCCGCAGGGTCGGCGCCACCGCGCACCCGCAGGGGTTGGTGTGCTTGACCACCACCGCCGCGGGCTCAGCGAACTCGCACGCTAAAGCCCAGGCCGCGTGGGCGTCCAGCAGGTTGTTGTACGACAGCTCCTTGCCGCCCAGCGGCTCGCACGCCGCCAGGCTGCCCGCGGCGGCCAGGGGTTCGCGGTACACCGCGGCCCGCTGGTGGGGGTTCTCCCCGTACCGCAGGTCCCGTACCTTGCGCCAGGCGCGGACCATCCGGTCCCCCAAGGGCTCCAGGCCCGCCCGCGAGGCCAGCACCTGCGCGATCACCGCGTCGTAGTACGCGGTGTGTAGGAACGCTTGGGCGGCCCACCGCCGCCGGACCTCGAGGGGGACCTCCCCGCGGTCCCGCAGCAGGGCCAGAGCCTCCGGGTACTGGGCAGGGTCGGTGAGGACAGCGACCCGGGCGGCGTTCTTGGCCGCCGCCCGGATCAGGGTGACCCCACCGACGTCCACGTGCTCGACGAGCTCCTCCCAACCGAGGCCGCAGGCGGCGGCCTCCTCGAACCGGTACAGGTTGCACGCCACGAGGCCCACCGGCTC
>JBKBVM010000016.1:0-18385 GCA_046289555.1 bacterium | reverse complement strand
AAGTCCTGGGCGAACGGGCTTTCAGGGCCCTTTCTCCAGAGGCATTTGCGCTGCTGGTGAACTTCCTCGAGGGGGTGGGCCGCAAGTATTTCGGGGTGACCCACCTGGCCAAACAGCTGGCGCTGGTGGGCGCGAACCTCCTGGTGTTCGGGCTGGGCGCGCTTGGTGCCCGCACCTTCCCCCGCTGGGCGCGCGGTACGGAAAGCTTCTGGACGCGGTGGCTTGTCGCGAGCGGGGTCACGTGGCTGGTGTGGGCGGTACTGCTTTTGCCCCTGGCGGGCGGAGGGTGGGCAGGCTCCTTGCTCGGCCCGCAGCCCCATGCGGCGGCGCTGCTGGCGGGCGGCAGCCTCATGTACGGGGCTGCTTTGGCCATTTCCCGGGTGCACGGCCGTCCCGCGCGAGCCGGCGGCCTGACCAGAAGAGAGGTCTTGAGGCACGGCGTGCGCCTGGTGGTGGCCGCGCTGGCCGGCTCGGCCGCAGCCGCGTGGGTGGAACGGACTGTTGCGTGGGCGCAGTCGCTGTTCAGCCGCATCCGCGGGCTTCCCCCCGAGGTCACGCCGAACCGCGAGTTTTACACCGTCAGCAAGAACTTCTTCGACCCGGACGTGGACGCCCGAAGGTGGCGGCTGGAGGTCTCTGGCCTGGTGGAGCGGCCGTTGCGACTGAGCCTGGAGGAGCTGAGGGCGCTGGGGAGCTACAGCCGGCCGCACACCTTCGAGTGCATCAGCAACCCCGTGGGCGGGGACCTGATCGGCAACGCCGTCTGGAAAGGTGTGCGGTTCCGCGACCTTCTGGAGCGTGCCCGGCCCAGGCCGCAGGCGCGCAAGGCTGTCTTCCGGTGCGCGGACGGCTACCACACGGCCGTCTCCCTGGAGGACCTGATGGACCCCGAAAGCTTCCTCGCGTACGAGATGAACGGCGAGGCCCTTCCCAAGGCCCACGGGTTCCCGGTGCGCGCGGTGATCCCAGGGCTGTTCGGCATGAAGAACCCCAAGTGGGTCACCCGGATCGAGCTTACGGACCGGGACCACCTGGGCTACTGGGAGTCCCGGGGGTGGAGCGACGAAGCGGTGGTGAAGACCATGTCCAAGTTCACCACCCCCGTGGAGGGCGGGGCGGTAGCCGCGGGGACGGTGGAGGTGGGCGGAGTGGCGTACGCGGGAGACCGGGGGATCTCCGCGGTGGAAGTCAGCTTCGACGACGGCCGCACCTGGCGGCCGGCCCAGGTGAAGCCCGCCATGGGGAAGCACACCTGGGTGCTGTGGGCGACGCTGTGGCACGCCCGCCCAGGCCGGTACGTGCTGAAGGTCCGGGCGCGGGACGGGATGGGGACCCTTCAGGACGGCCGTCCGCGCCCGCCCTTGCCGGACGGCGCCAGCGGCTACCACACCATCACCGTGACGGTCCGTTAAGGACGTTCCGGTCCCCCGGCTCCCCGCGCCGGCGCTTGCGTGGTAAAATGTGAATGGTTCTCATTGCCATGAGGATGACCCGGCAGCGGCAGCAGATCCTGGCCGTCCTGGCGGCCACCCGGAGCCACCCCAGCGCGGAGGAGGTGCTGGCAGAGGTCCGGAGGGTCCTTCCGGGGGTCAGCCTGGGTTCCGTCTACCGCAACCTGAGGCGGCTCAAGGAAGCGGGGCTGGTCCGGGAGATCGTGACCGCGGAGGGGCGGCGCTACGACGCGGTCACATCCCCCCACCCGCACTTCGTGTGCGAGCGGTGCAGCCGGGTCTACGACCTCCCCGAGCCCGTGGCGGCAGAGGCCCTGAGGCGGGCCCTGCCGGAGGGGTTCGCGGTGAGCCAGATCCACCTGGAGCTGAAGGGGACGTGCTCGGAATGCGGAAGCCTCACCTCGTGAACTCTTCCAGGACCGAAGACTACCTGCGGGCGGTCCTCCACCTGCGCGCCCAGGGGCGGGTCACGTTGACCGCCCTGGCCCGCCGGCTCGGCGTTTCGGTAGCGTCCGTCCACGAGATGGTGGACCGCCTGCAGCGCGCGGGGCTGGTCACCTACTCCCGGGAGCACGGCGTGCGGCTTACCCCTGAAGGCAGCCGTGTGGCTTTCGGCAAGGAACGGCGCTACCGCCTGTGTCAGCGGTTCCTGCAGGACGTGCTGGGTCTGGACCCGCAGACCGCGGAGCGGGAGGCGGTGCGTTTCGAACAGGGGATGACGCAGCTGGTGGAGCAGCAGATCATCCGGCTGTTCGCCCACAGCCGCGCATCGGGCGCGGGGGGGTGAAGCGGTTCCCGTGGGAGGGAGCCAGGGCGCGGAGCGGTGCGCGCGGCGGCTGGCCTGGGCACGCTGCCTTTCGCTTACCGCCACAGCGAGGGCCGGCGGAACCTCGCGTACCTGGGCGTAGTCGTGCTCGCGGTGATGGCGCTGGCCGCACTGTTCACCGGCGTGAACGCCTTCTACGGCCACATCGCGGAGGTCGTGCGCCAGCAGGCGCGCTGAGCCGGTCGGGCCGGACTGCCGAGCCCGGCCGCCCCCCAGGCCCCGCGTTCGGGCGGGCACGGACGGCGCGGGGCCGTATCATGTAAGGGAGCTCGGACCACGCGGCGAATAGGAGGAGCCCGTGCAGGACACTTACGACCTCGTGGTGATCGGAGCGGGACCGGGAGGTTATGTGGGGGCCATCCGGGCCGCGCAGCTGGGGATGCGGACCGCCATCGTGGAGCGGGACAAACTGGGCGGGACGTGCCTGCACTACGGCTGCATTCCCACCAAAGCCCTGTTGCACGTGGCGGAGGTAGCGGAGCTGGCCCGACACGCCTCCCAGCTGGGCGTCCGGGTCGAGTCGGTGTCCGTGGACCTGAGCGCGGTGCACCGCTACCGGGAGCGCACGGTCAGCACCCTGCACCGCGGCGTGGAGTACCTGATGCGGAAGAACGGCATCGCCACCTTCGCCGGCACCGCGCGGCTGGTCAGCCGCGACCGGGTGCACGTCAGCCTGAACGACGGGTCGGAGACGGAGCTGCGGGCCCGTCGCGTCCTCGTGGCCACCGGCTCGCGGCCCCGCAGCCTTCCGTGGCTGGCCCTGGACGGCGAACGGGTCCTGAGCAGCGACCACCTGGTCTCCCTGCAGGAGGTCCCGGGGAAGCTGGCGGTGCTGGGAGCCGGGGTCATCGGCGTGGAGTTCGCCAGCGCGTTCGCCAGCCTGGGCAGCCAGGTGACGGTGATCGAGATCCTCCCCCGGGCGCTTCCCGCGGAGGACGAGGAGGTGAGCGCGGCGGTGGAGAAGGCTTTCGCCCGCCGCGGGATCCGGGTGCTCACGTCTGCCAGCCTCAAGTCCGTGGAGCGCACACCCACGGGACTCCAGCTGTCGGTGGAGAAGGACGGCAAGGTGGAAGTGGTGGAGGCGGACCGTCTACTGGTGGCCGTGGGCCGCGGCCCGGTCACGGACGGCCTCGGTTTGGAGGAGGTGGGCGTGGAGGTCGACGGACAGGGGTTCGTCCGCACCGAGGGCGCCTACCGCACCACCGCCCCCGGCATCTGGGCCGTCGGGGACGTGATCCACGCACAGCCCATGCTGGCACACGTGGCCTCCGAGGAAGCGGTGCGGGCCGTGGAGGACATGGCCGGTCATGCGGCAGCGCCCCTGGACTACGACGCCGTCCCCCGCTGTACCTACTCCAGCCCGGAAGTGGCGTCCTTCGGCCTCACGGAAGCCCAGGCCAGGGAGCGCGGGTACGAGGTGCGGGTGGGGCGGTTCCCGTTCTCGGCCAACAGCAAGGCCCTGATCCTGGGGGAGCGTGAGGGGTTCGTGAAGGTGGTGACGGACGCCCGGCACGGGGAGATCCTAGGGATGCACCTGGTCGGACCTCGGGTGACCGAACTGGTGCCGGAGGGGATCCTGGGCAAGAGCGTCGAAGCCACCATCCACGAGGTGGCGGCGGCGGTCCACGCGCACCCGACCCTGGCGGAGGCGGTCCACGAAGCCGCCCTGGACGCCCTGGGCCGGGTGGTGCACCTGTAGCACGGGGGAGGGAGCGGGATGAGCGCCAGGGAAGTACGGGCCGAGGTCCGGCACGCAGAGCTGGGCCTGTCCGACCAGGACGTCCTGCAGATGTACTACTACATGGTCCTGGCCCGGACGCTGGACGAGCGCATGTGGCAGCTGCAGCGGGCCGGTAAGGCGATGTTCGTGATCTCGGGGCCCGGCCACGAGGGCGCGCAGGTGGGGATGATGTGGCCCCTGGACCGCGAGCGGGACTGGTTCGTCCCCTACTACCGGTCTGTGGCCGCGGTGCTCGTGAAGGGCATGACCCCGACGGAGATCCTGCTGGCGGTGCTGGCGAAAGCCACGGACCCCAGCAGCGGCGGCCGTCAGATGCCCGGGCACTACGCCCATGTCAAGCACAGGATCCTGTCCACCAGCAGCCCCGTGGGCACCCAGTACCCGCACGCCGCGGGCCTGGCCTACGCGGCGAAGGTCCGGCGGACGGGTGAGGTGGTCCTGGTGACCATCGGGGACGGCGGCACCAGCCAGGGGGACTGGCACGAAGCGCTGAACTTCGCCGCCATCCACAAGGTACCCTGCCTGTTCGCGGTGGAGAACAACCGGTACGCCATCTCCGTGCCCCTGCACAAGCAGATGGCGGTCCCCAGCGTGGCCCTGCGGGCGCAGGGCTACGGGATGCCGGGCGTGAGCGTGGACGGCTCCGACGTCCTGGAGTGTTACCGGGCGGCCAAGGAAGCGTACGACCGCGCCAAGCGCGGCGAGGGGCCGACCCTGCTGGAGTTCCGGGTGGAACGGCTGGGGTCGCACAGCAGCGACGACCAGCAGGAGCGTTACCGGCCACGGGAGGAGATCGAGGCGGCCCGCCAGCGCGACCCCATCCCCGCATTCCGGCACTACCTTCAGTCGGTGGGCTTGTGGGACGACGAGCAGGAACGGGCGCTGCGGGACCGCGTGCGACGGGAGGTGGACGCGGCCACGGACGAGGCCGAACGGGCACCGGACCCGGACCCGGCTACCGCGGCGCGGCACGTGTACTACGACCCCGACCCGGACCACCCCGCAGACCCCGTGTGGTGGACGGGCCGCTAGGCCAGGGCACGCGACGGAAGCCGGGAGGAGGGAGACTGTGGCGGAGCTGCGGTACGTGGACGCCTTAAACCGCGCCCACCACGAGGAGATGGAACGGGACGAGCGGGTGGTGGTGCTGGGCGAGGACGTGGGCCGCAAGGGCGGGGTGTTCGGAGTCACCCAGGGGTTGTTCGAGCGGTTCGGGGAGGACCGGGTGATCGACACGCCCCTGGCGGAGTCGTCCATCGTGGGCTGCGCCATCGGGATGGCGTGCAACGGGCTGGTGCCCATCGCGGAGATCCAGTTCGCGGACTTCATCCACCCCGCCTTCGACCAGATCGTGAGCGAGGCGGCCCGCATGCGGTATCGGTCCAACGGGGCCTTCGGGGTCCCCCTGGTGATCCGCGTGCCCTACGGCGGGGCCCACGGCACGGCCCTGTACCACTCCCAGTGCGTGGAGGCTTTCTACGCCCACGTGCCGGGCCTGAAGGTGGTGGCACCCAGCACCGCCTACGACGCCAAGGGCATGCTGAAGGCGGCCGTGCGCGACCCGGACCCCGTCCTGTTCCTCGAGCACAAGCGCATGTACCGCCTCGTGCGCGGGGAGGTGCCGGACGGCGACTACACGGTGCCGCTCGGTCCCGCGGCGGTCCGGAGGGAGGGGCGGGACCTGTCCCTGTTCACCTACGGGTGGACCCTGCACGAGGCCCTGCAGGCCGCAGAGACAGCCTCCCGGGAGGGGATCGAGGTGGAGGTGGTGGACGTCCGGTGTCTGCGGCCCCTGGACAAGGACACCATCCTGCGCAGCGTGGCCAAGACCAACAAGGCGCTGGTGGTGTACGAGGACAACCGGTTCGGCGGGTTCGGAGCCGAGATCGCGGCCCTGATCGCGGAGGAGGCCTTCGAGGACCTGGACGGGCCGGTGATGCGCCTGGCGGGACCCGACGTACCCGGGATCCCCTTCGCACGGCCCCTGGAGCAGTGGTACTGGATCAACCAGGAGAAGATCCTCGCCGCGGTGCGCAAGCTGGCCCACTACTGAGGTGCGTATGGCCACGGAAGTCCGCCTGCCGCAGCTGGGGGAGAGCACGTACGAGGCGACCATCGGCCGGTGGCTGAAGTCGCCCGGGGACCGGGTGGAGCGGTTCGAGCCCCTGGTGGAGCTCATCACGGACAAGGTGAACGTGGAGATGCCCTCGCCGGTGGCCGGGCGGCTCGTGGAGATCGTGGCGCAGGAGGGTCAGACGCTGCCCGTGGGCTCGGTCATCGCGCGGGTGGAGGAAGAGGGGCCCGCTCAGGCCCAGGAGGCGGCACCCGCGAAGGAGGAGCGCCCCGCCGCGGGGCGGCTTTCCCCCCTGGTGAGCCGGCTGGTGCAGGAGCACGGGATCACCCCGGAAGAGCTGGCTCAGATCCACGGCACGGGCACGGGCGGCCGGATCACCAAGCAGGACGTCCTGAGCTACGTGGAGCGCCGCAAGCAGGCGGCGGCTCAGCCCGCCCCGCCTCCCGCGGCTCCGGCGGTGCCGGCCGCGGAGGAGCGGCGGGTGCCCCTTTCTCCCGTGCGGCGGGCCATCGCGGAGCGCCTGAGCCGGGCCAAGCGGGAGGTCCCCCATGCCTACGGGGTGGTGGAAGCGGACGTCACCGACCTGGTCCGCTGGTTCGAAGCGCACCGGGAAGCCTTCCAGCAGCAGCACGGGGTGCGGCTCACCTACACCGCGCTGTTCGCCCGCGCGGCGGTGGAGGCCCTGCGGGCGTTCCCGGTGGTGAACGCGCAGTGGGCGGACGACGCCATCGTCTTCAAGCCCCACGTGAACCTCGGCATCGCGGTGTCCGTGGAGGACGGGCTGGTGGTGCCGGTGATCCACCGGGCGGAGGAGAAGAGCCTGGTGGGCCTCGCCCGGGAGCTGGAGGACCTCACCCGCCGCGCCCGGGAGGGGAAGCTCACCCTGGAGGACGTGCAGGGTGGGACCTTCACCCTCACCAACCCCGGGGTGTTCGGCTCCGTGTGGTCGCTCCCTATCGTGAACTACCCCCAGGCCGCCATCCTGGCCACCGACGCCATCGTGAAGCGGCCGGTGGTCCGCGACGACGCCATCGCCATCCGCGCGGTGATGCACCTGGGGCTGTCCTTCGACCACCGGGTGTTCGACGGCGCGGTGGCGGTCCAGTTCCTCAACCACGTGAAGGCCAGCCTGGAAGGTGTAGACCCTGTGACGCGTTGAACGACGCAAAGGAGGTTCTGTCTTGTCCATCGCGCCGGTCCCGCAGCGCCCGCCCTGGCTGAAGGCCCGCCTGCCCTCCGGGCCCAACTACCGCGAGCTGGTCCACATCATGCGCTCCCAGCGGCTCCACACGGTGTGCGAGGAAGCACGCTGCCCGAACATCGGGGACTGCTGGGAGCGGCGGACGGCCACCTTCCTCATCCTGGGCAACGTGTGCACCCGGAACTGCTCGTACTGCGCCATCGCCCACGGGCTGCCCACGGAGGTGGACTGGATGGAGCCGGAGCGGGTGGCGCGGGCGGTGGCGGCCATGGGGCTGCGCCACGCGGTGGTGACCTCCGTGGACCGGGACGACCTCCGGGACGGTGGGGCTGCGGTGTTCGCGCAGACCATCCGCTCGATCCGCCAGCTGCGGCCCGACTGCACCGTGGAGGTCCTCATCCCGGACTTCAAGGGCGACCCGGAAGCCCTGCGGACGGTACTGGACGCCGGCCCCGACATCCTCAACCACAACATCGAGACGGTGCGGCCTGTGTTCAAGCGGGTGCGCGGCGGGGGCAACTACGACCGGTCCCTGGAGCTGCTGGCGCGGGTGAAGCGGTGGGGCTACCCGTGCCTGACCAAGAGCGGCCTCATGGTGGGTCTGGGCGAGACCTTCGACCAGGTGGTGGACACCCTCCGGGACCTGCGGTCCGTGGGCTGCGACATCGTCACGGTGGGGCAGTACCTGAGCCCGGGCCCCGGCTACGAGCCCGTGCACCGGTACTGGCACCCGGAGGAGTTCGCGGAGATCAAACGGCTGGGCCTGGCCATGGGGTTCCGCCACGTGGAGTCCGGGCCCCTCGTGCGCAGTAGCTACCACGCGGACGAGCAGGTCCAGAGGGCGGCGGTACGGTGAGACCGGGCACGGTGTGGGTGGAGGACGGCGGCCGGGTACAGACGTTACCGGGTTGGCGCCTGCACGCCCGCGTGGTGCTGGTCGTGCACGGACCCAGCTGTAGCGACTGCGCGCAGGTCGTCAGGGCCGCGGGCCGGCGGGCCGCGGCCTGGGCGTCCTGGGGGGTGGAGGCGCTGGGGGTCCGCGAGGAGGAAGCAGGGGTGGACGCCCCGTTCCCTCAGGTACGGGACCCGACCGGCCGCACCCGCCGGCAGTATGGCGCCGAGGCGGACGCGGTGGTGCTGGTGCTGGACCGTCGCGGGGAAGTGGCCGCCTGCTGGGCTCTGGCCCACCCCCGGGAGCCAGACTGGGAGCAGGTGGACGCGGCGGTGCGGTGGGTGGGCGTGCAGGAGCCGGAGTGCGGGACGTGTGCGGTGGAGCCGGCCTGGCAGCAACTCAGCGGGGAGGAGACGGTATGGAAGTGCACCTGACCACGCGGCGGTTCGAGCTGGGTGAGCACGCCCGCGAGGTCCTGGATCGCTCCCTGGCGCGGCTGCAGCGCCGCCTGCGTCACTTCCGGCCGGACCTGGTCCACCTACAGGTCCACGTGGAGCGGGCAGCCCGGAAGGAGGAGTACACCGGCAGCGCCCGGCTGCACCTTCCCGGGCGGGTGCTGTACGCACGGCGCAACCGGTCCGCGACCCCGGAGGGGTGGATCCGGGCCGCCTTCGACGACCTGGAGCAGCAGCTGTCCCGTTACAAGGCCAAGCTCAGGCGCGAGCACGCCCACGAGCGCCGCCGTGCCTCACTGCCCCGGGAGGCGGCGGAGGCCTACGAGCGGGCCCTGCTGGAGGAGCGGGAGCTGCTGGACCGAGCCCTGGCCGGCGACCGGGAGGCCTTCGACCGGCTGGCGGACGAGGACCTGCCGGCCCTGCGACGGGCGGTGGAGCGCGAGCTCCTGCGGCTGGGTCGGCCCGTCACCGCGGAGGCCGTACAGCAGGCGGTGGCGGACGCCCTGTCCGTGGGCTTCCGCAACCTGGCCCGCAAGCCCGCCCGGTGGACCGTGGGGGGCTGGCTGGCGTGGGTGGCCCGGCGTACCCTCCGGATGGAGCCGGTGGTCGCCGCCCGGGGCGCCCCCGACTGACCCGCTCCGGTGCGAGTTTCAGCCGGCCCGGGCCGCCTCCCGCTCCTTCTTCTCCATGATGGCGCTGGAGTGTCCGGGGAAGGCCTTGGCGCCCGGGTTCAGGTACGTGTAGGCGTTGTTGACCGCCGTGGCTGCCTCGCCGTACGCGGTGGCGATGAGCTTGAGCTTCCCGGGGTAGGTGGTGATGTCGCCGGCCGCGTACACGCCCGGCAGGTTGGTCTCCATCTTGGTGTTCACCACGATGGAGTCGTCCTCGATCTGGAGCCCCCACTCCCGGATGGGCCCCAGGTTGCTCACCAGCCCCAGGAAGGCCAGGACCGCGTCGACCTCCAGAACTTCCTCCTCCTGAGTCCGGTTGTTGAAGATGACCGCGCGCTCTACCCGGTCGTTCCCCTCCAGCGCCTTCAGCTCGTAGAAGAGCTTGACCTTCGCGTCCGAGCTCATCAGCTTGCGCACGGAGTCCTCGTGGGCCCGGAACTGGTCCCGCCGGTGGATCAGGGTGAGCTCCCGCGTGATGGGCAGCAGGTTCAGGGCCCAGTCCAGGGCGCTGTCCCCGCCTCCCACCACCAGCACCCGCCGGTCCCGGAAGTCCTCCCGGTTGCGGACGGAGAAGAACAGGCCCCGTCCCTCGTACCGGTCCAGCTCGGGTCGGTTGTACTTCTTGGGGGTGAACGCGCCGATCCCCGCGGCGATCAGCACCACCCGGGTGAAGTGCTCCTGGCCCGTGTGGGTCAGCAGGCGGTAGTGGCCGTCGGGCAGCCGTTCCAGGACCTCCACCCGCTCGTTGAGGACGACCGTGGGGTTGTACTGCATGGCCTGCTCGATCTGGTTGCGGATGAGGTCCTTGCCGAGGATCTTGGGGAACCCGGCCACGTCGTAGATGTACTTGTCGGGGTACAGGGCGGTGACCTGCCCGCCCAGGTCGGACTGACTGTCGATGATCTTCGTCCGCAGGGCCCGGAACCCCGCGTAGTAAGCCGCGAACAGCCCGGTGGGCCCCGCCCCGATGATGGTGATGTCGTACAGGTCCATGGCGCCTCCTTGACGCGTTCTGCGGGCATTTTAGCAGAGGCCGCCTCAGCGGCGCGTGTTGACGGGTGTCAGCAGGCGTTTGACACCCCTCCCCCGGGTCGGGTACCCTCCTAGCGGACCGATGGGTAGCCTGCGAAAGCCCCGCGAGTGCATCTGTCCCCGGCGGGGGTAGACCCCGCTCCGGGAGGAGACCCCCGCGCCTTTACGTTCTCACATCTGGAACCACTCAAGTGTTCGGGAGATGGAGTATGGCGACGGTACAGACTCTGACGGAGGAACAGCTGCAGAGGTACTCCAGGCAGATCATCCTGGAGGAGGTCGGGGTAGCCGGCCAGCGCAAGCTGCTGGAAAGCCGCGTGCTGGTGGTGGGTGCCGGGGGGCTCGGATCGCCAGCGGCCTTGTACCTGGCCGCCGCGGGCGTGGGCACCATCGGGATCGTGGACGGCGACCGCGTGGACCTCACCAACCTGCACCGGCAAGTCCTGCACTTCAACCACGACATCGGCCGGCCCAAGACCCAGTCCGCCCGCCGGACCCTGGAGGACGTGAACCCCGACGTGCGGGTGGTGCCCCACCAGACGGTCCTGACCTCCGCCAACGCGCTGGAGATCCTCTCCCAGTACGACGTGATCATCAACGGCAGCGACAACTTCCCCACCCGTTACCTGGTCAACGACGCGTGCGTCCTCCTCGGTAAGCCCCTGGTGGACGCCAGCATCCTGCGGTGGGAGGGGCAGGCCACCACCTTCCTCCCGGGCCGGGGCTGCTACCGGTGCCTGTTCCCCAGCCCCCCGCCGCCCGGGGCGGTGCCGTCCTGCGCGGAGGCCGGGATCGTGGGGGCGGTGGCCGGCTTCATGGGCACCCACCAGGCCCTGGAGGCCATCAAGATCCTGCTGGGCGTGGGGGAGACCCTGGCCAACCGGCTCATGCTGTTCGACGCCCTCACGGGGGAGATCCGCTTCGTGCGGTGGTCCCGGAACCCCGACTGCCCGGTGTGCGGAGACCACCCCACCATCCGGGAGCTCATTGACTACGAGGCCTTCTGCGGGGTGCCGGCTCACGACCGCTCCGCGGAGGTCCAGCCGAGGCCTGCGGAGGTGTCCGTGGCGGAGGTGGACGGGCTGCTCCGGGAGGGGGCGGTGCTGCTGGACGTGCGGGAGGCGTGGGAGGTGGCTCAGGCGCACATCGAGGGGATGCGGTGGATCCCCATGGGCCAGGTGGAGACCCGTTACCACGAGATTCCCAGGGACCGGACCGTGGTGGTGTACTGCGCCTCGGGCCAGCGCAGCGGGAAGGTGACCCAGTGGCTGCGGGAGCGGGGCTACGACCGGGTGTTCAACCTGGTGGGCGGCATCATCGCCTGGCAGAACGCGGGCCGGCCGGTCCGTACGGGCCTGCCGGAGCGAGAGGGAGAGCCGGCGGCCCGCACCTGAGGGGGGCTTTTCTCCGGCCCAGGCCGCCGGGCGGGTGGGTCGCTAGACCCCCATGACCTGGGCCACGATCCGCCGCGTCTGAGGGCCGTCCAGCTCCGCGAAGATCACACTCTGGAACCGGCCCAGCAGCAGCTTCCCCTCGTGGATGGGGATGGTGACGCTGTTCCCCAGCAGCAGCGACCGCAGGTGGGACGTGGCGTTGCTCCGGTCGCAGTCGGAGTAGGCGGGGTCGTTGTGGAAGTAGCGCTCCGTCTCCGCCACCAGCCGCTGCAGCAGCTCCCGGACATCCTGCAGCAGGGCGTCCTGGAACTCGTTGAGGAACAAGGCGGTGGTCGTGTGCAGGGACTGCAGGTGCACGATCCCGTGCGTGACCTCCGCCAGGGCGGGGAGGTTCCGGACCAGGTCGGTGATGTTCCGGACCTCGAACCGCTCCGTGCTGTGGATCTGGAAGGTTTCCGTGAAGACCTTGAACAGCCCCGAAGCCGCCTCGGCCGCCCGCTTCACGCCTCCATACCTCCCTTGTCGCACCCTGCGCGGCCTTGGCGGCCGGCGAGGGTTCCGTCCGTGGGTTCCTGCGAGATCAGCGGGATTGTAGCACACCCGCCGCGCGCGGCCAACTACGCACGCGAGCACGCGTTTGACAGGCCCCGGGCCGGCCCCTAGAATCGAGTCGGGTTTCCGCGGACGGCTTTCCGCGGGCCGGGGAGGCGGCATGATCACCCTGACGGAAGTCGCGGCCCAGAAGATCCGGGAGCTGATGGCGGACCAGCCGGAGGAGGTCTACCTGCGGCTGTTCGTCACCAAGGGCGGCTGCGAGGGCTTCACCTACGGCATGGGATTCGACGACCGGGTCCACCCGGACGACCGGGTCACGGAGCAGCACGGGATCCGGCTGGTGGTGGACCCCCTGACCTGGAGGGTCATGGACGGCGCGCGCATCGACTACCGGCAGACGCCGTTCGGCGAAGGGTTTGCGGTGCACAACCCGAGGGCGGTGGCCACGTGCGGCTGCGGGCACTCCTTCAAGACGGCGGACGACGCAGGCGAGGCGCAGCCGTGTGAGGACGCCCAGCAGGCTTAGCAGGGAGGCGGGGATGAGCGAGGCGGTTTCGAACGAACTGGACGTGCGGGCGCGCGTGGAGCGGGTGCTGGAGGCCATCCGGCCGTACATTCAGGCCGACGGGGGTGACATCGAGCTGGTGGACGTGTCGGACGGCATCGTACAGATCCGCCTGGCGGGCGCCTGCGTGGGTTGCATGTACTCCATGATGACCCTGCAGGCCGGGGTGGAGCGGATGATCCGCGAGGAGGTCCCGGAGATCCAGGCGGTGGAGGCTGTGCCCTTCTAGCCGCGTCGACCGGAAGGAGTCCGCGGGGCCCCTCACGGAGGTGGGGGGCTCTTTGTTTGGGAGGTGCAGCCGTGACGCAGTGGACACGGGTGTTGCGGAAGGTGGACGACTACCGGTGGGAGATCCCGCAGGACTACAAGCCAGGCATGCGGGTGCCGGGACTCGTGTACGCGGACGAGGCCATGCTGCGGCAGATCGGTCAGGACCAGGCCCTGGAGCAGGTGGCCAACGTGGCCACCCTGCCCGGGATCGTCCGGTACTCCCTGGCCATGCCGGACATCCACTGGGGCTACGGTTTCCCGGTCGGCGGGGTGGCGGCGCTGCGCGCGGACGACGGGGTGATCTCCCCGGGCGGCGTGGGCTACGACATCAACTGCGGCGTCCGGCTGTTGCGGACGGACCTCACGGAGGAGGACGTGCGCCCCAGGCTGCGGGAGCTGGTGGAGGAGCTCTTCCGCAACGTGCCTTCCGGCGTGGGCAGCACCGGGAGGGTCCGGGTCTCCCTGCGCGAAGTGGACGACGTTCTGCGGGGCGGGGCGCGGTGGGCGGTGGAGCGGGGCTTCGGGACTCCCGCGGACCTCGACAGCATTGAGGCCTCCGGTCAGCTCCGGGACGCGGACCCGGACGCGGTGAGCCCCCGGGCCAAGGAGCGCGGCAAGGACCAGATCGGCACCCTGGGTTCGGGGAACCACTTCCTCGAGGTGCAGGTGGTGGAGGAGGTGTACGACCGCCGGGCCGCGGAGGTCATGGGGCTCTTCCCCGGCCAGGTGGTGGTGTTCATCCACACGGGGTCCCGAGGCCTCGGCTACCAGGTGTGCGAGGACTACCTGCGGGTGACCGACCGGGCCCTCAAGAAGTACGGGATCAGCCTTCCGGACCGGCAGCTGGCGTGCGCTCCCTTCTCGTCCCCGGAAGGCCAGGAGTACTTCCGGGCCATGTGCTGCGCGGCCAACTTCGCGTGGGCGAACCGGCAGATGATCACCCACTGGGTCCGGGAGTCCTTCACCAAGGTGCTGGGCCGGCCGCTCCACGAGATCGGGCTGCAGGTGGTCTACGACGTGGCCCACAACATCGCCAAGCTGGAGACCTACCCGGTGGACGGCCGCCCCGTCCGGCTGGTGGTGCACCGGAAGGGCGCCACGCGGGCGTTCCCGCCCGGCCACCCGGAGATCCCCGCCCGGTACCGGGACATCGGCCAGCCGGTGCTGATCCCGGGCGACATGGGGCGGTACTCCTTCGTGGCCGTGGGCACCGAACGGGCCATGGAGGAGACCTTCGGCAGCACCTGCCACGGCGCCGGACGCGTGCGCAGCCGGAAGGCGGCGGTGCGGGAGCTGCGAGGTGTGGACATCGCCGCGGAGCTGGAAAGGCGCGGGATCCTGGTCCGGGCGCAGAACCGGTCCCTGCTGGCGGAGGAGGCGTCCGAGGCCTACAAGGACGTCGCCGACGTGGTGGAGGTCTGCCACGGGGCAGGGATCTCCCGCAAGGTGGCGAAGATGCGGCCTGTCGGTGTGGTGAAGGGGTGAAGGGTGCGCTTCGAGCTGACGGAGTCCCAGCGGCTCGTTTACCAAGCGGTGGCGGAGTTCGCCGCGCAACGGGTGCGGCCTCATGCAGCCCGGTGGGACCGGGAGGGCCGGTTCCCGCACGAGGTGGTGCCGCAGCTGGCGGAGCTGGGCCTGCTGGGCCTGGCGGTGCCGGAGGAGTACGGGGGCAGCGGTATGGACGCGGTGTCCGCGGCCCTGGCGGTGGAGCGCATCGCCTGGGGCGACGGGGCCCTGGCCCTCACCGTGGCGTCCCACAACTCCCTGTGCACCGCCCACATCCTCCTGTTCGGCAATCCGGAACAGAAACGCCGCTACCTGCCACGGCTGGCCCGCGGGGAGGTGCTGGGAGCCTGGTGCCTCACGGAGCCTCAGGCGGGCAGTGACGCCGCAGCCCTGCGGACCCGGGCGGAACGGCGGGGCGACCGGTACGTGCTGAACGGGACCAAGGTCTTCGTGACCCAGGGCTCCGTGGCGGGACTGTACGTGGTCCTGGCCCGCACGGGCGGGGAAGGGCCCGGGGGCATCAGCGCCTTCGTGGTCGAGCGAGGCAGCCCGGGCCTGCGGGTGGGCAAGAAGGAGGACAAACTGGGGCTGCGGGCCTCCGACACCGCGGAGGTGGTGTTCGAGGACGTGGAGGTCCCGGAGGAGAACCGGCTGGGCTCCGAAGGGGACGGCTACACCCAGGCCATGCGGGTTCTGGAGGGCGGCCGGATCGGCATCGGAGCCATGGCGGTGGGCATCGGCCGGGCGGCCCTGGAGGCCGCCGTGGAGTACGCGAAGGGCCGGGTCGCGTTCGGGAAGCCCATCGCGGAGTTCCAGGCGGTGCAGTGGATGCTGGCGGACTCCGCGGTGGAGCTGGACGCTGCCTGGCTACTGGTCCTGCGGGCCGCCTGGCTCGCGGACCAGGGCCTGCCGTTCCGCAAGGAGGCCAGCATGGCGAAGCTGTACGCCTCCGAGGCAGCCCACCGGGCCGCGGACCGCGCCCTGCAGGTGCACGGCGGCTACGGGTACATCCGCGACTACCCCGTGGAGCGGTATTATCGGGACGTGCGCCTCTGCGAGATCGGGGAGGGCACCAGCGAGATCCAGCGGCTGATCGTCGCCCGCGCGGTGCTGCGGGGCACGTGACCGCAGAAGGAGGGAAGTGTTGCGCACCACCCACGTGGGGAGCTACCCGAAGATCCCTGACTTGCCTGCACCTGGCCGGTGGCGGACCGCCGCGGAGAAGCTGCAGCGGGGCGAGATCACCCGCGAGCAGTTCCGCCAGGTGGAGGACGAGGTGACTCTGGAGGCCATCGCGGACCAGGTGGAGGCGGGCCTGGACCTGATCACAGACGGCCAGATCCGGTGGGAGGACCCTCAGACGTACTTCGCCCGCCGCCTGTCCGGGTTCACCATCGACGGGCTGCAGCGGTGGTTCGACACCAACGTGTACTACCGCCAGCCGGTGGCGGAGGGCCCCGTGAGCTGGAGGGAGCCCATCACCGTGGAGGACTACCGGTTCGCCCGCCACCACAGCCCCACCCCCGTCAAGCCCGTGGTGACCGGCCCGTACACCCTGAGCCGGCTCAGCCAGAACCGCCACTACGCGAGGTTTGCGGACTTCGTGCTGGCCGTGGCCCGGGCGCTGAACCAGGAACTGCGGGCCCTGGACGCAGAGTCTCCGCCCGTGGTACAGGTGGACGAGCCGGCCCTCCTCCAGCACAGGGAGGACCTCCCTCTGTTCCGGGAGGCCATGGCGGCCCTCCTGGAGGGCGTGCGCTCGCCCATAGCCCTGTACACGTACTTCGGCGACGCCCGGGGCCTGCTGGGGGCGTTGGTGGAACTGCCGGTGCAGGGGGTGGGGTTGGACTTCGTGGCAGGCCCGCGGAACTGGGAGGTCCTGGAGGCGGAGGGATTCCCCCCGGACCGGCGGTTGGGCTTCGGGGTGCTGGACGCCCGGAACACCCGCCTGGAGACCGTGGAGGAAGTCCTGCGGGCCCTGGACCGGCTGTCCCGGTTCGTTTCTCTGGACCGCGTGGACCTGGGCCCCACCGCGGGGCTCGAATTCCTGCCCCGGCGGGCCGCGAAGGCCAAGCTGGTGCGGCTGTCGGAGGTCAAGCGGGCGGCCGTGGAGGTGACCCGGTGAGCGACCTGCCCCTGTTCCCCACCACCACCGTAGGGTCGTTCCCCAAGCCCCCGTACCTGTTGGAGGCGCGGCGCAAGCGGCTGCGGGGCCAGATGGAGCCCGCAGAACTGCGCCGGCTGGAGGAGCAGGCGACACGGGAGTGGATCCAGCGCCAGGAGGAGCTAGGCCTGGACATCTTCGTGGACGGCGAGATGTACCGGGGCGACATGGTGGCGTACTTCGCGGACGAGATGGACGGGTTCGCCATCGCCGGCCTGGTACGGTCGTACGGGAACCGCTACTACCCCAAGCCCGTGGTGACCGGGCCCGTGGGCCGCAAGCGGCCCATCACCGTGGAGTGGTTCCGGTTCGCCCAGTCGTTGACGGGCAAGCCGGTGAAGGGGATGCTCACGGGCCCGTACACCATCGCGGAGTGGTCCTTCAACGAGTACTACCCGACCCGGCGGGAGCTGGTGCTGGAGCTGGCCCGCGCCATCCACGAGGAGGCGGTGGACCTCGAACGGGCCGGGGCCCGGTTCATCCAGATCGACGAACCCGCCATCCACACCCGCCCGGACGAGGACTTCGAGCTGGCCCGGGAGGCCATGGAGATCGTCACGGACGGGCTCAGCGCCTACACCATCACCCACGTGTGCTACGGGGACGTCCCCCGGATCTACCCGAGGATGCTGGACCTGCCGGTGCGGCAGATCGACCTGGCCCTGAAGAACGAGGACTTCGCCCTCCTGGAGGTGTTCCGCCAGCACCGCTTCACCAAGGACATCGGGCTCGGGGTCATCGACGCCCACTCCCACCGGGTGGAGACGGTGGAGGAGGTGCTGGACGGGATCCGCCGGTCCCTGGAGGTGTTTGAGCCCCGTCAGGTGTACGTGTCCCCGGACTGCGGGCTGAAGACGCGGACCATCGACGAGGCGGTGGGCAAGCTGGCCTCCATGGTGGAGGGCGCCCGCCGGGCCCGGGAGGAGTTGCGGTCGGTGGTCTAGGTGGACAGTCCCGATCGGAGGCGCCGGCGCCGGCGGATACGCGCCCCCGCGGTGGCGCAGACGACGCCAGCGGTGACCCCCGCCCGCGGGGCGGCGGTCACCGGGCACCGCCTGCTCCGGGTTCCGCTCACCGCGGCCTACGGCATGGCCAGCCGCCTGGAGCACCTGCCCCGCTGGTCCGACCTGTGGATGCGCGCGGACACCGTGGAAAAACGCGCGGGCCGGTGGGTCCTGCGGCTCCGGGGCTTCCTCGCGGGCCTGCCCGTGGAGTCGGTGGTGCGGGCGCAGCTGGAGCCCGGCCGGTCGGTCCGCTGGCGGCAGGCGCACGGGACCCTGCTGCACTACGCCGCCCAGTTCGAGGTGGAGCCCGAGGAGGAGGGTACCCGGCTGCGGTACACGGTGGAGCTCGATCCCGGCATCGAGATGCTGGATGAGGCTTCGGTCCACCGGGTGGCGGTGCAGGAAGTGGAGCGGACCCTGGACCGCATGAAGTGGAGCGCGGAGCGGGAGCTGGTGGCGGAGGAGGTCCGGCTGATGAAGGTCCGCTCCCCGGCCCAGGAGGCCCGGGATGAGCCTGAGCCCCGCACGGAGCCCGTGCAGGAGGTGGCGCAGCCCGCTTCTCCCCCGGAGGCTGCCGCACAGCC
>JBKBVM010000169.1:0-3919 GCA_046289555.1 bacterium | reverse complement strand
CGACCTCCCGGCAGCACCATCTTCCCGCTGGAGGTCACCTGCCTGCAGTCCCTCCTGGATGGTCTGCCGAGGCCCTGGCTGGAGGTGGGCGTGGGCACGGGCCGGTTCGCGTCTGCGCTGGGGGTAGAGTTCGGGGTGGACCCGGCAGCGCGCCCCCTGCGGATTGCCCGGCGGCGGGGGATCCGGGTCGTCTGCGCCAGGGGCGAGCAACTGCCGTTCCGGGACCGGAGTTTCGGCGCCGTTTTGCTGGTGGTGACGTTGTGTTTCGTCCAGGACCCCCTGGCCGTCCTGCAGGAGTCGCGTCGGGTCCTGCGCCCGGACGGAGCTGTGCTTACGGGGATGGTGTTTGCGGACTCCCCGTGGGGACAGCACTACCTCCAGCAGGCTGCGGCAGGGCACCCTTTCTACAGCGCCGCCCGCTTCCTCACCCGCGAGGAGCTGCGCGAGCTGCTCCGTCGCGCAGGCCTTGTACCGGTCCGATCCTGTTCCACCCTCCGCCAGCCTCCCGGAGAGGTGGTGGTGCCGGAGGGCGTCTGGCCGGAGGACCACCCGGATGCGGGTTTTTCTGCCTGGCTGGCGGTGAGCCGGAACGCCTCCGGCGGCTAGCGGGCCGGTGCGAGGGACCCGTGCGGCCGGTCTGTCTCGGGCTGCCCCTCCACCGCGCGTGCAAGCGAATGTGGGGGTAGAATACCCTCACGCGCCGCAGGCGGGGCGACGGAGCACGCAAAAGGGGGAACGGGAGGGCTCGGATGGTCGGTCTGCTGGTCCTCGTGGGCGTTCTGGGAATCCTGGTGCTGGCGGCCGTCCGGATCTACAACCGGATTGTGGGGCTGTGGGTCCTTGCCGACAACGCCTGGAGCGACGTGAACGTGCAGCTCAAGCGCCGGCACGACCTCGTCCCCAACCTCGTGGAGACCGTGAAGGGCTACGCCGCCCACGAGCGGGCGACTTTGGAAAACGTCGTGCGGGCCCGCAACGCCGCCCTGGCGGCGCCCACACCCCAGACCCGTATCGAGGCGGAAAACCAGCTGACCGCAGCCCTCCGGCAGCTGTTCGCCCTCGCGGAGGCCTATCCGGACCTTAAGGCCAACCAGAACTTCCTCCAGCTCCAGGGCCAGCTGGCCGAGATCGAGGGCGACATCGCCAACGCCAGGCGCTACTACAACGCCGTGGTGCGGGACTACAACACCCGCCTGCGGGTCCTGCCCGACGTCTTCATCGCGCGGCTCGCTGGCTTCCAGCACCGGCCCTTCTTCGAGATCCCGGAGGAGGAGCGGGCCCCGGCTCCCGTGAGGTTCGCGTAGGGCCGCCCGGGACCGTCCGGCAAGGGTGCGAGATGGGGCAAGTGTGGCTGTGGGGCGTCCTCCTGGTCGGGGCCCTCCTGGGCATCGCCCCGCAGGCCCACGGGCAACAAGCCTTTCCGTACATCCGGGACTACCAGGTCCGGCTGGACGTCCAGGCCGACGGGCGGCTGCTGGTTACGGAGGCCCTCCAGGTGGACTTCGGCCCTCTCCGGCGGCACGGCATCTACCGGACGGTGCCTTTCCGCTACGAGCGACCGCTGCCGGGGGGCCTGAGCGCCACCTACCGCCTGCGTGTCCGACTGCTCTCGGTCACCGACTCCCGCGGACGGCCACTCCCCGTGCGCCAGCGCAAGGGCGGCGGTTCGGTGGAGTGGCGCGTCGGCGACCCGGAGGTGTACGTCCAGGGGCAGCAGAGTTACGTCTTCCGCTACGAGGTCCGGCGCGGCCTCCTCTTCTTTGCTGACCACGACGAGCTGTACTGGAACTGCATCGGCCACGACTGGGACTGGGTCATCCTGCAGGGGCGCTGCACGGTCGTCCTCCCGGGGAACGTGGACCCGGGGGCGGTCCGCACGGCCTTCTACACGGGGCGCGTTGGGTCGCAGGAGGCACGCGGTCGTGCCGCGGTCCAGGGCTCGCAGGTCGTCTTCGAGACCGGGCGCCTGGCCGCCGGCGAGGGCCTGACGGTGGTGGTGGGCTGGCCCAAGGGAGTCGTGCAACCGCCGCCTGCCTGGCAGGACCTCGCCTGGTGGGTGTCGGACAACTGGGGGGTCCCCGTGGGGCTTTTGTTCCCGCTGGTCGTCGGTGGGTTTCTGTTTTTGCGGTGGTGGCGTGAGGGGCGGGACCCGGCCGGCCGTCCGGTCCTCGTCCCCCAGTACCGGCCACCGGCGGGCCTGACTCCCGCGGAGGTCGGCGTGCTGTTGGACGAGCGGGCGGACCCCGTGGACGTGACGGCCACCGTGGTGGACCTGGCGGTGCGGGGCTACCTGAGGATCCGGGAGGAAACGTCCCAGAGTTTGCTGGTCTTTCGGAACGTCGACTACGTCTTCGAGTTCCCGGAGCCCCCTCCCGGCCCGGACGCTCTGAAACCTCACGAGCGGACCGTGTACGAGGGCCTGCGGGCCTCCGGAGCAGTAACTGGCGTGCCGGCCGAGCGCTCCCGTGCCCCAGGAAGGGAACCGCCCCGCACGGCCGTCCGGCTGTCCAGCTTGCGAGAACGGTTCTACCTGACCGTACGGGACGCCCAGCAGGCCCTGTACCGGAGGATGGCCGCCGACGGGTACTTCGCCGGTAACCCCCAGAGGATCCGCGACGCCTACCGGAAAGTTGGCTTGCTGTTCGTCTTCGGCGGCTTCGGTGCCTGGGCCGTGTGGGGGGAGTCCAGCCCGCTCAACGCGGTGCTGGTCGGTCTCGGCGTCGCCCTGGGAGGGGTTCTGTTCCTGGTCTTCGGACCTGCCATGCCGCGCCGGACGGCTAAGGGGGTGCACGCGCTTTGGGAAATCCTGGGCTTCAGGGAGTTCGTCCGGCGGGTGGAGTCGGACCGCCTCGAGCGGCTGGTCCAGGAGCAGCCGGACCTGTTTGACCGCGTCCTGCCCTACGCGCTGGTCTTCGGCGTCGCGGACGAGTGGGCCCAGAAGTTCCAGGGCCTCCTACAGAAGCCGCCGGAGTGGTACCAGTCGGATGCCTGGCCTGACACGTTCCGGCCCCAGGTCTTCCTGGACCGCCTGAGCCACGCGGTGTCCTCGATGAACTCGGTGCTGCCGTCTGCGCCCTCGAGGAGTTCGGGCTTCGGAGCTGGCCGGAGCGGGTTCAGCCGGGGTTTCTCGGGGGGTGGTGGGGGTGGCGGTGGGGGCGGCTCCTGGTAGGTCCGTCTCACACCTGCCGCAGCCGGGCCAGCACGCAGGCCAACGCCAGCAGGGGCAGCGCCCAGGAAAAAGCCCGCAGGGCGGCCTCCAGGGGCTCCCGCAGGCTCCGGGCGGTGAGCGGTTCGGCGCGGCCGTCGGCGTAGCGGAGTTCTCCAGACACCGACTCCACCCGGCGTCGGAGGTCGCGGGCCCGCTGGCTCAGGTGCCGCTGCGCGCGGCTGGTGAAGTACGCGGCCAGCACCACCGCCAGCCCCGCGGGCTCCACCCGGAGGCTCTGGGACCACTGGCCCACGAACGCCGGGAACGCACCCCACGCCACGGCGAACCACCGGTCCGTGTGGAGGCGGCCACTCCACCACTCCAGGTTGTACGCCAGCACCAGGAACACGCCCAAAGCGGCCAGCGCCAGCACCCACGGGGTCGTGGCTAGCGCTGCGTGGACTGCCACCGCCGCGGCCGCGGCCAGCGAGCCCGCAGCCAGCGCCAGCAGGACCCGGTCGGGGATCGCGGTGCGCAGGGGCCGGCCCCGGTACTCGTCCAGGGCGTGGGCGGCCACCCCGAGCCCCAGCGCGAAGGCCACCAGCGCCTGCACCAGACGGTCCGGGTGGAACTCGGAGCTGACGCACGCTCCCAGCGCCACGTAGCTGAGGTGCCAGGCGGTGTACGGGAGGTGCAGGAGGGTCACGTAGTCCCGCCAGCCGCCTGCAGGCAGGGCGTAGAAGCTCGGCCGGTCCCTCACCGCTTCCGCCC
>JBKBVM010000168.1:3149-3942 GCA_046289555.1 bacterium | reverse complement strand
CCCCCTGCAGGCCGCGCGGCTGCGGCTGCCGTGGCTGCTGGTGACCCTCGGGGTGGAGCTGGGCGCGGGGTTCGTGATCGCCCGCTTCGACGAGGTCCTCAAGCGGGTGATCCTGCTGGCTTCCTTCATGCCCATCATCTCGGCCATCTCGGGGAACGTGGGCCTGCAGGCCGCGGCCATCGTGGTGCGGGGCCTGGACACCGGCCACGTGACCCTCCGGGGCTGGTGGGCTGCGGTGCGCAAGGAGCTGGCCACCGCCTCGCTCATGGCTCTGGTGATCGGTTCCATCCTGGGTAGCATTGGCGTGGCGTGGTCGGGCAAGGCGTCTTTCGGGCTGGTGATCGGTGCCGCGCAGGTGACGGCCATGCTGACCGCGGGGCTGATGGGGACCCTGTTCCCCCTGGTGTCCAAGCGGCTGGGGTTCGACCCCGCGACCACCGCGGGTCCCTTCGAGACGGCGTTCCAGGACGTGGTGGGGTTCGCGGTGTTTCTGTGGCTGGCGTCCCAGCTGTTGCACTTCCTCCAGTAGGGTGACCGCGGTGGCGGTGTACAAGGCGGAGGGGGTGGTACTGGGCCGGCACGGCCTGGGGGAGGCGGACCGCGTGCTGGACCTGTTCACCCGGGAGTTCGGACGGCTGCGGGCGAAGGCCAAGGCGGTGCGGCGGACCACCAGCCGACTGGCGGGCAGGCTGGAGCCCTTCACCCACGCCCACTTCCTCCTGGCCCGGGGCCGGGCCCTGGACGTGGTGGCGCAGGTGGAGGTGGTGGACGGCCACGCAGGCTTGCGGGAGGA
>JBKBVM010000168.1:0-3139 GCA_046289555.1 bacterium | reverse complement strand
TGGCTTTTGGCGGACCTCACCCTGCATCTGGTACCGGAGGCCGAGCCCCACCCGCAGGTGTTTGGGCTCCTGCTGGCCGGCCTGGAGCTGCTGCAGCACCACGACCCCGCGGTGGCCGCCAGCTGGTACGGGCTGAGGCTGTTCGGCGAGCTGGGCTACCGGCCCTCGCAGGACCGCTGCCCGTCCTGCGGGACGCAGGCCCGGGGGGACCTGTGGAGCCCCCTGCTGGGCGGGTTCTGCTGCGCCCGTTGTGCGGCAGGCGACCCGCGTCACGTGCGGCTGGGCGGGGAAGCCGCGGGGGCGGCCCGGTTCTTGGTTCAGGCCTCCGCCGAGGAGGTGGCGCGGCTGAGGGTGTCGGGCCGTGCGGCCGCGCGGCTGGTGGCGGCGGTGGTCTCATACGCGGAGGCGAGGGCGGACCGGCCGCTGCGGGCGGCGCGGGTGCTGCAGGCGCTGGAGCGTTAGGGGGAAACGGGCAGGCGGCGTCGAAGCTCACCGTGGGAGGTGCTCGCATGGAAGTGGACCTCGAGCAGGCGAAGCGGGCTCTGGCGGTGGTGGCGGAGGCCCTCAGCCAGTGCCGGGGAGTGATCCGGCAGGACCGCAGCGGGATGCTGCGCATCCGCACGGAGGAGAAGACCATCGAGCTGCCGGTGCTGTGGGCGGCGGCGGGCCTGGTGGCGTTCGCGGTGGCCTCGGTGCTGGCCAGCTGGCCCACGGGCAAGGCCCGGGAGGAGGAGCCCCTGGGGATCGGCTAGCGGGCGCAGTTGGCACGCAGCCACGAGGTAGTGTAGAGTCAGGGTCCGGAGGAGGCAAAGACGGTGAGGCGCGGTGGAGGCGCCGCCCAGCGAGCCCGGGGCGGGTTGAACCGGGCCGGCGTGCGACCGCGTGGCGCACCCGAGCCGGAGGATTCAAGCCAGCGGGCGTAGAGCCTCCCGGAAGCCCCCCGTGAGCGGGGCGCAGAGGGCCGGCCGCCGGGCTTGCCCGGCGGGCCGGAACCAGGGTGGGACCGCGGAGACCCTCCGTCCCTGGGCGGAGGGTCTCTTCTTTCGTGGAGGGAGTCGGTGCTGTTCCAGGAACTGATCCTGGCCCTTGACCGTTTCTGGTCCGACTACGGCTGCGTCCTGCAGCAGCCGTACGACGTGGAGGTGGGGGCAGGGACCAAGCACCCGGCCACGTTCCTGCGGGCCCTGGGCCCTGAGCCGTGGAAGGTGGCCTACGTGCAGTTCTCCCGCAGGCCCCAGGACGCCCGCTACGGCGACAACCCGAACCGCCTGGGCGCGTACTACCAGTACCAGGTGATCCTCAAGCCCTCCCCGGACGACGTGCAGGAGGTCTACCTGCGGAGCCTGGAGCACCTGGGGGTGGACCTGCGGCGGCACGACGTGCGGTTCGTGGAGGACGACTGGGAGGACGCGAGCCTGGGCGCCTGGGGGGTGGGCTGGGAGGTGTGGCTGGACGGCATGGAGATCACCCAGTTCACGTACTTCCAGCAGTGTGGCGGGCTGGACTGCCGGCCCGTGTGCGCGGAGATCACCTACGGGCTGGAGCGGCTGTGCATGTACCTGCAGCGGAAGAGCAGCGTGTTCGAGCTGGAGTGGGCGCCCGGGGTCACCTACGGCGAGCTCCGCCGCCAGGAGGAGGTGGAGTGGAGCCGCTACGGCTTCGAGGTGGCGGAGGTGGCCACGCTGCGGGCGGTGTTTGAGGCGTGCGAGCAGGAGGCGCGGACGGCGCTGGAGGCGGGGCTGGTGCTGCCGGCCCACGACTACGTCCTGAAGTGCTCCCACCTGTTCAACCTGCTGGACGCCCGCGGCGCGCTGAGCGTGAGCGAGCGCGCTTCGCTGATCGGCAGGTGTAGGAGGCTGGCGCGGCAGGTGGCGGAGGCGTACGTGCGCCAGCGGGAGGAGGCAGGGTTCCCGCTCCTGCGGGAGGCGGCCCGTGCCTAGCCTGCTGGTGGAAATCGGGACCGAGGAGCTGCCCGCGCGCTTCGTGGAGCCGGCCCGAGCGCAGCTGGAGGAAGTGGTACGGGCCGAGCTGGACCGGGAGCGCCTGCCGGCGCGGGAGCTGCGGACCTGGGCAACGCCCAGGCGCCTGGCGCTGCTGGCAAAAGGCGTTCCCGACAGGCAGCCGGACACCGAACGGGAGGTGCGGGGTCCGGCTGCCCATGTGGCTTTTGACCGGGAGGGCCGTCCTACGGCGGCCGCGGTGGGCTTCGCCCGCAGCCAGGGGGTCTCCGTGGACTCCCTGGAGCGCAGGTCCACCCCCGCAGGGGAGTACGTGTTCGCCCGCCGGCGGGTACCGGGGCGGTCGGCCCTGGAGGTGCTGAGAGAGCTGCTACCCCGCGCCATCACTTCCCTGACCTTCCCGAAGACCATGCGCTGGGCAGGCTATGAGGTGCGGTTCGCGAGGCCCGTGCGGTGGATCGTGGCGCTGCTGGACAACCAGGTGATCCCCTTCGAGCTGGCGGGCGTGCGATCCGGGAGGCTCACCTACGGGCACCGTCAGCTCAGCCCCGGAGGTCACGAGCTGGCCCACGCGGAGGAGTACGAACCGGTCCTGCGGCGCGCGTACGTCCTGGCCGACCGGAAGGGCCGCCGCGCGGAGGTGGTCCGGCAGGTCCAGGCGTGTGCCCGAGAGGTGGAAGGCGAGGCGGAGCTCACGGACGACCTGGTGGACGAGGTCACGGACCTGGTGGAGTGGCCGACGGCGTTTCTGGGCCGGTTCGACCCCGAGTTCCTGGAGCTCCCCGAGCCGGTGCTGGTGACCGTGATGCGCCACCACCAGCGGTACTTTCCCGTCCGGCGGTCCGGCGGGCTGGTGAACGCTTTCGTGGGCGTGCGCAACGGCGACGAGGTGGGGCTGGACACCGTCCGGGAGGGCAACGAGTGGGTGCTGCGGGCCCGGCTGGTGGACGCGCGGTTTTTCTACCACGAGGACCGCAGACGGCCGCTGGAGGAGTGGGGCAGGCGGCTGGAGCTGGTGACCTTCCACGAGAAGCTCGGGTCCGTGCAGGAAAAAGTCGGACGGCTGGTGGTGCTGTGCGGCTGGCTGGCGCGACACACGAAGCTGGACGCCTCGCAGGCCGAGTTGCTTCGGAGGGCCGCGGCCCTGTGCAAGGCGGACCTGAGCACCCACATGGTGGGCG
>JBKBVM010000167.1:0-3963 GCA_046289555.1 bacterium | reverse complement strand
TGAGGGAGCTGCGGGCCGCAGCCCGTGCCATCGCCGCCGGACGTCTGGACCAGCGCGTGCGGGCCGCGGGCGGGGCGATCGGGGAGGTGGCGGAGGCGTTCAACGCCATGGCCGCACGCCTGGAGGCGGACGAGCGGCTGCGGAGGGAGTTCTTAGCCGCGGTGGCACACGAGCTGCGCACGCCCCTGGCGAACGTCCAGGCCCACCTGGAGGCCTTCCTGGACGGCGTGGCGGAGCCCACTCCGGAGCGCATCGCGGCCCTGCACACCCAGACGGTGTTGCTGAGCCGCCTGGTGAGCGATCTGCGCGACCTCACCCTGGCGCAGGCGGGCGCCCTCCCCCTTCAGCACACGCGCGTGGACCTGGGAGAGGTGTGCCGGGAGGTGGTCGAGGCGCTGCAGCCGTGGTTCGAGGAGAGGGGGGTCACCGCGGAGCTCCACGCGGAGGGCACGGTACAGGCGTGGGGTGACCCGCAGCGGGTGCGGCAGGTGGTGCAGAACCTCGTGCACAACGCGGTGCGGTTCAGTCCGCCCGGCGGCCGGGTACGCCTGTGGCTGGCCGTCCGCGGGGCATGGGCGGAGGTGGCGGTGGAGGACCAGGGGCCGGGGATTTCGCCCGAAGACCTGGAGCGGGTGTTCGAGCCCTTCTACCGTGCGGACCCCTCCCGTAGCCGGCAGGGGGGCGGAAGCGGACTGGGCCTCGCGGTGGTCAAGCACCTGGTGTTAGCCCACGGCGGCACCGTGTGGGCGGAACGCCGACCGGAGGGCGGCAGCCGGTTCGTGGTTCGCCTTCCGGTTCCGGCCGCACCGCCATGAACTTCCAGTGGCCTGCGGTGTTGTGGGTGCTCGCCCTGTGGCCGCTCGGGGCGGTGGCCTGCAGGCTTGCCCTGCGGCGCCGGGCGCCCCGCGCCTACACCCGCCCGGGGGTGGCGTGGCTGCCGGCGGCCGCCACCGGGTTCCCGTGGTGGGCGTTTGCGGGGGCCCTCTTGCTAGCCACCCTGGCCTCTGCGCGGCCGGTGGCACCGTGGCCCGCGCCCGCCCGGTGGCCCGTGGTGCTGGTGGTGGACGTGAGCCGCAGCATGGAGGAGACCGACGTCCAGCCGTCGCGCCTGGAGGCTGCCAAGCGGGCCGCCTCGGAGTTCCTCCGGCGACTGCCGCGGGGGGTACGGGTCGGGCTGGTGACCTTCGGGAACTTCGCCAGCGTGGTCGTGCCCCTGACCACGGACCACGGCCGCGTGGCGGAAGCCGTGGCTCAGCTTGCGACGCAGCTGCGGACGCAGCTCGGTGCGGGCCTGCTGGAGGCGGTGCGATTACTGGAGCAGGACGCCGAGGTGCGGGGCGAGCTGCGGGGCGTGGCCGTGCTGCTCTCGGACGGCCGGTATAGCGACGGTCCTACCCCCGACGAGGCCACGAACCGAGCGATCCAGGCTCGCGTGCGGGTGTACACCGTGGGGATCGCCACCACACGGCCCGCGCACTTGCTCCGCAGCGGGTACTGGGGCCTGCTGGATGAGCCGACCCTGCAAGCCATCGCGGAGCGCACGGGCGGGCGCTACTACCGTACCGCCAGCGCCGGGGAGCTCCGGCACGCCTACCGGGACCTGGCCCGGAAGGTGAGCTGGCGCTGGACTCAGGAGGAGGTGGGGGCGGTGCTGGCCCTGGCTTCCGCCGCGCTGCTGGTCGCCGGCGTAGCCGCCTCCCTGTACCGGGCGCCCCTCAGCGCGTGACTGGCGCTTGACGGTCCCGCCACACCCTCCTATCGTCACACTGCGGCTGTCGGTTTCCTGAAGAACACGTGAGGAGGAGATCCCGTGAGTCGGTTGACCCTGGCGGTGCTGTACGGGGGCCGCTCGGGCGAGCACGAGGTGTCCTGCGTGTCTGCCCGGAACGTCATCCGGGCTGCGGACCCGGACCGGTTCTCGGTGGTGGAGGTGTTCATCGCGCCGGATGGCCGCTGGTGGGTGGACGGCAAGCCCGTGTGGCTGCGCTTGGATCGCACGGGGAAGGCGGTTCTGGTGGTGGACGGGCGGGAGGTGAGCTGCGACGTAGTGTTCCCCGTGCTCCACGGCACCTACGGCGAGGACGGGACGGTGCAGGGGCTGTTGGAGATGGTGAACGTGCCGTACGTGGGCGCGGACGTGCTGGGCTCCGCGGTGGGGATGGACAAGGGCGTGCAGAAGGCGCTGCTGCGGGACGCGGGCCTGCCCGTGGTGCCCTTCGTGGTGGTGGAGGGGAGCCGGTGGGAACGCGACCCGCTCGGCGTGCGCGCGCAGGTGGAGACCCTGGGCTACCCGTGCTTCGTCAAACCCACGCGCCTCGGTTCGTCGGTGGGCGTGCACCGGGTGGACCGGGCGGAGGCGCTGGCGGACGCGGTCCGGGACGCCCTCCGGTACGATCTTGCCGTGATCGTGGAGCGGGCGGTGCCCGACCCCGTGGAGGTGGAGGTGAGCGTGTTGGGCAACGACGACCCCGTCGCGTCCGTGCCGGGCGAGATCCGACCCGCACGGCCTCGGCATCTTTTCTACGACTACGAGGCGAAGTACGTGGACCCGGAGGGCGCTGAACTGGTGATCCCCGCGGAGATCCCACGGGAGCGGGCGGAGGAGGTACGCGGGTTGGCCCTGCGCGCCTTCCGGGCGCTCCGGCTGTGCGGGATGGCCCGGGTGGACTTCCTGCTGGAGCGGGGGGGCGCGGTGTACGTGAGCGAGGTCAACACCATCCCGGGCTTCACGCCCATCAGCATGTACCCGAAGCTGTGGGAGGCCTCGGGGATCCCGTACCGCGAGCTCATCAGCCGGCTCGTGGACCTCGCCCTGGAGCGGTGGAGCCGACGCAACGCCCTGTGCACGGTGTACGAGGGAGGCCGGCGGATCCGGGGGGAGGACCCGCGATGACCCGGTTCGTCAAGTCCCACGCCCTGGGCAACGACTACATCGTGCTGGAGGCGCAGGAGCTGGACTTCCCCCTCACCCCGGAGGCGGTCCGTCGGCTGTGCGACCGCCACTTCGGAGTGGGATCGGACGGGGTGCTGGTCCGCGTGTGGTCGGAACGGGCCGACTTCGGACTGCGCATCTACAACCCCGACGGCAGTGAGGCGGAGAAGAGCGGCAACGGGCTCAGGATCTTCGCCAAGTACCTGTACGACCGCGGCTTGGCCCGTACCCCGGAGTTCACCGTGGAGACGCCGGGGGGCGTGGTGCGCTGCGACGTGGAGGTCCAGGGCGGGCGGGTGGTGCAGGTCACCGTGGACATGGGGGAGGCGACCTTCAGCAGCCCGCGCATCCCCGTCCGGGGCCCCGCGCGGGAGGTGGTGGACGAGCCTCTGGAGGTCGAGGGGACGACGGTGCGGATCACCGCGGTGAACGTGGGGAACCCCCACTGCGTGGTGTTCACGCCCGACCTGGGCTCGGTGGACTTCTACCGGCTGGGGCCCGCCCTGGAGCGCCACCCTGCCTTCCCCCAGCGGACCAACGTGCAGTTCGTCCAGGTCCTGGGCCCGGATCGGGTCCGGATCCGGATCTGGGAGCGGGGCGCGGGGGAGACGCTGGCGTCGGGGTCCAGCGCGTGCGCGGTGGCCGCCGCGTGCGTGCGCCGCGGCCTCACCGGCCGCCAGCTGCAGGTGGAGATGGACGGCGGGGTCCTCCGGGTGTCCGTGGACGAAGGCTTTCAGCTGCGCATGGCCGGCCCCGCCAGTCAGGTGTACGCGGGCGAGCTGGCGCCGGAGTTCGTGGACCTGCTCCGGACCGCGGGGTGAAGTGTGGCGGCGCCTCGTGGGGTGATCCTGGACCTGGACGGGGTGGTGTACCGCGGCCGCCAGGCCCTGCCCGGCTCGATGGAGTTCCTGGCCTGGCTCCGGCGTAGGGGGATCCCCTACGCCTTCGTCACCAACAACTCCACCCGGACGCCGCGCCAGTACGTGCAGCACCTCCGGGGCCTGGGGATTCCCGCGGAGGAGGACCAGGTG
>JBKBVM010000166.1:0-4010 GCA_046289555.1 bacterium | reverse complement strand
GTGGTAGGGGGCCGACCGGAGGCGGTGGGAGGACCGGGGCCGCGACTTTCGGAGCGGTAGAGCGCCGGGAGGAAGGTGTCAGCGTAAGAGTTCCACTCGGTCCACCAGCCGGTCACACTCCCGCTGGCCGTCCCGCCAGCGGTCCAGGGGTTTCGCGCACACCACGTGGACCAGCCGGTCGGTTTCCACCACCAGCACGCCCACCGCAGCCCACTGACCCACCAGGGCGCTGCCAGTGCCCTCGAACCGGTACCGTGGAGGATTGGAGCCTTCCTCGCGCTGGAACTTGGCCACCCCGTGGAAGGGTAGGAGGGAAAAGGCCTCCTGACGGAGGGCGTCCTCGTGGCCGGGTGGCCGCCCCGGGACCACCCGCACGCTGAGGAACTCGGTGTAGCGCAGGGCGTCCGGCTCAGGTCCCTCGCGGCGGGGGACCACCTGCAGCCAGCGGCCGTCCCCGGACCGCAGCACGTCCCAGCCCTGTGGGTGTTCGACGACCACCTTGAGGAGCGGGTCCTCGTAGCGGACCGGGGGCGCAGGGCCCCGGGCGCAGCTCCCCAGCAGGCTCACCACCAAAGCGGCCACTACCCACGGGCGGACCGCGGCCCTGCTCCCGAAAGTGGCGGGCGCACTCGTGGGGGGTCGGCCGGCCGTCCTCATGGGCGCGCTCCCTAGCGGGTCAGGTAGTAGGGGACGTCCGCCAGGACCTTGTACCGGCGCAGCCGCCTCTGCCGGAACAGCAGGGCGAACTTCAACATGAGGGCGGTCTGGTTGTGCAGGAGGTGGTGCCACCACTTGCGCGGTACGAACTCCGGGAGCACCACCGTGAGGGCGGTGTCGGGCCCCGCTTCCCGCTGCACCTGGTCCAGGTACAGGAGGATGGGGCCTACCACGGACCGGTAGGGGGAAGGGAGGACCACCAGAGGAACATCGGGCACCCAGCGCTCCCACTTCCGTTCGATCTCCTCCCGCGCGCCCGGCTCGATCTCCACGTACACCGCCGTGACGTCGTCACTGACGGCCTTCGCGTACCGGAGCGCCTCCAGGACCCCGCGGTGGACGTTGTTCACCGGGACGATGACCTTGTGGGCCCGGAAGGGACGCGGGAGCTTGGCCCGTTCCAGGGACAGCTGGTGCTTGAGGTCCTCGTAGTGGCGGTGGATGGCTCGCATGAGCAGCACGAAGGAGCCGATGACGAAGACGGTGATCCAGGCCCCGTCGAGGAACTTCATGACTGCCACCTCGACCCCCACAGCCGCGGTGCACAGGGCCCCGAAACCGTTGATGCCTAGCTTCAGCCGCCACTGGCCGCTGCGCTCCCTCAACCAGTGCCGCACCATGCCCGCTTGGGACAGGGTGAAGGCTACGAAAACACCCACCATGTAGAGGGGGATCAGATTGTGCACGGTGGCCCGGAAGATCACGATGAGAAGGGAAGCGGTGACGCCGAGCAGCAGGATACCGTTCGCGAAGACCAGGCGGTCTCCGAGATTGGCCAGCTGTCGCGGCAGGTACCGGTCGCGAGCGAGGATAGAGGCGAGGCGGGGAAAATCTGCGAAGGCGGTGTTGGCGGCGAGGACGAGGATGAGCATGGTCGCCGCCTGTACCGCGTAGTAGACCCAGCCGCCCTCGAACACAGCGCGGGCAATCTGCGATACGACCGTCTCCTCCTCCCGTGGGAGGATGCCCATCTCGCGGGCGAGTACGCTCGTTCCGAAGAAGAAGCTGCCCAGCAAGCCGACCATCAGGAGCAGGACTCGGCTCGCGTTGCGGGCCTCCGGCGGGTAGAAGGCCTGTACCCCGTTGCTGACCGCCTCAATGCCTGTAAGGGCTGCCGTGCCCGAGGCGAAGGCCCGAAGCACGAGAAACAGGGTGAGGGGCTGAACGGAAGCTGGCGGCTCCGCCGGCGTGAGGTGAGGCAGGGTGCCGTTCATCCAGCGCCAGGCGCCGAAGGAGATCACCGCGCCGAAAGCCAGGATGAAGGAATACGTGGGGATGGCGAAGATGGTGCCGGACTCCCGGACCCCGCGTAGGTTGGCCACGGTGATGAGGGCGATGAATCCGAGGGCGAGCTCCACCCGGTAGGGGTAGAGCTCGGGCACGGCGGAGGTGATGGCTGCCACCCCCGCCGAGGTGCTGACCGCCACGGTTAGGATGTAGTCCACGAGGAGCGCTGCCGCGGCCACCAGCCCAGGCAGCACGCCCAGGTTCTCGTGGGCGACGATATACGCGCCTCCCCCCAGGAGCGCGGAGGTCCACGGCCCCAGGAAAGTCAACCCGGCGGCCGCAACCCCCATGCACACGGTGGCCACCCCGGCCCGCAGCACGAAACCCAGCTGCAGCTGCAGCCCCAGGCGGGCGCGTACCACAAGGTAGGCAACCGCCAGGACCGCTGCCTCCGCACCCAGGGTGGCCCAGGCGGCACCGAGAATTCCCCAGCGGGGGATCCACCAGAGGTTGAGCAACACGTTGGCCACGGCACCCCCCACCAGGAGCGCCAGATGCACGCCCTGCTGTCCACCGGCCACCAGCAGCTGCCGGCAGGTGCGCGCCGCGAACATGAGGACCGCCGCCCACAGGAGGACCCGCAGGGGTTCCGCGGCCGCCTCGAAGCCGGGGCCGTACACCAGGCCAACAAGGGAGGAGGCAAGGAACGTACCCCCCATGGCGAGGGGCAGCGCCACCAAGGTGAGGTAGTCGAAGGCGCGCTGGAACACTACCTGGACCGTGCCCCGATCCTCCTGCAGCCTTGCCAGGACGGGGAACACCGCAGCGTTCACCACGTAAGGGAGCGCCAGCACCAGGTTGAGGAACTTGTACGCGGCGCTGTACAGGCCCACGGCTTCGTAGCCAGCCAGGCGCGCCAGCAACACACCGTCCACGCGTCCGTAGACGAGAGCCACCACGGACGCCAGACCAAGAGGGGCGGACTGCGCCAGCAGGCCCCGCGCCAACTGAGGGTCGTAGCGGAACACCGGCCTGATGCGATCCCGCACCAGCCAGAGGGTCAGGCCAAGCGGCACGGACTGGGCTAGGGCCGTCACCGCCACGAGGACGAGCAATCCGGCTCCCGCCAACGCGAACCCCACCAACAGTGCCATTTCCGCCACCCGCGAGGCGACCACGATAGCTTCTCGGAGTGGGTACTCCAGCCGCGCCGCCAGCACGGACCACAGAGGGACGTAGACGGCCGACAGCAAGAGGGGCAAGACCGCCAGCACCGTGCCCCACGCCACCTGACGGTCGGGCTCGCCCCACTGGGCGGCGGCCACGCACACCCCCACCGCCGCAGCAGAAAACAGCAGCCGGAGCAGGATGGCGTTCCCGAGCAACCGGTCCGCGCCACCGCGGCCCCGGCTCAACTCCCGGGTCAGGATGTCGTCCAGTCCGAAGGAGGCCAGTCCCTGGAACAGGGTGGCGTAGAGGAACACCAGGGAGTAGCGGCCGTAGTCCGCCACCCCGAGGGTCCGGGCCAGCACCATGGAGGAGACCATGGCCGTCGCCGTGGCCGCCACGTTCCCTGCCAAAAGCGCGCCGACTCCCACCAGGATCCTTCGGACGAGACCGGAACGGGGGAGCGGGGCGGGCGCAGACTCGCTCCTCACGCCTGCCGCTCCTCCGCTCCGGCCTCCCGAGACGCCACGTACAGGCCCGCTACCACACCGGCGGTGAGCCAGAACACGCCTGCGGACCGGATGGCAGTCAGGTTGGTCGCGGTGATGCCCTGGACCATGGCGCCCACGAACCCCCCCAGGAACCCCCAGCCGAAGGCCCGCATCCACGCCTCCGGAGCCCGCCGGGCCACCTCCGCGCCCATCCGCCACAGCCCGACCAGCACCAGGACGTACAGCGCCAACCCCACCACGCCGCCGTAGTACAGTTCCTTGATCAGTTCGTTGTCGATCCACCCCCGGGGCAGAGCTCCCATCCCGTCCCCCACCCGCGGTTGGGACACCATCGGGCTGACCACCTTGTGCCCGGCGCCAAGACGCGCCGCCCACGACTGGGTGGTC